>NZ_JARESU010000250.1:0-6964 GCF_046027075.1 Paraburkholderia sp. RL18-085-BIA-A
TTGCCATCGCAGCACAAGGTGCGTGGCTCCCGCAAGCAAGACCCATACCCCATTCGGCTTGAAGTCGTACGAGCCCGATTTGCTGCTGCCCGCATTCGACTTCATGCGTCAGTTGGGCCGGCGGCGCGAGCATGGCGGCAGGTACGGCTGCGCCGCGCGCACAAAGCACGGCTGACGGGGTGCGTTTCCAAAGCATCCTTGTCGCATCGTGCGAAGCGGTGCCGTGCTGCGCTTCTTCGAGATCTGGACACACGCCCCGCGCGTCATCTGTCCAGACACGCGCGCAACGTTCGCGCAAGACGGCCTGCTTCACCCGCATCGGCGACGTTCGCGAAGCCCATCACGAGGCCGCGCGGCGTGCGCCGCGCACGGCCATTCGCGTACCAGATCGAAAGCGGCAGCACCGCGAGCCCCGCCTCGCGGGCGCGCGCGGCGACGGCGACATCGTCGACGGGGCCATCGGTGCCCTCGGCGAGCTGCGCAGTGAACTGGATACCACCTGGCGGCAAGTCGACAACCAGTCGTTCGCCACACGCCTGCTCTATCGCGTGCACGATCAGCATGCGCCGCTCGCTGTACAACGCACGCATCCGCTTCAGATGCCGCGCAAAATGCCCCTGCTCAATGAAATCCGCCACGGCCGCCTGCAATAGCGTCGGCGATCCGGCGTTCATGCTGTGCGCCACCCGCCCGACCCGCTCGACCGCCCGCTCCGGCACCACCGCATACGCGAGCCGCAAACCGGGAAACATCACCTTGCTGAACGTGCCGCAATAGATCACGCGATCGCGCCGGTCGAGGCTTTTCAAAGCCGGCAATGGCCGGCCCAGATAACGGAACTCACTGTCGTAGTCGTCCTCGATGATCCAGCTCGACACTTTCTCTGCCCAGTCCAGCAGCGCCATGCGTCTTGTGAGCGACAACGTGTGCCCGAGCGGGCTCTGATGCGACGGCGTGACCAGTGCGAAGCGAGCCTGCGCATCCAGCACTGTGCCGCGCTCGACGTCGATCCCTTCGCCGTCCACCGGCACCGGCACGAGCTGCACACCAGTCTCGGCCAGAAAACCGCGCGCGAACAGATAGCCGGGGTCCTCGAACCACACGCGATCGTTCGGGCGGGCGAGGCTGCGCAACACGAGTTCGAGCGTCGCACGGTAGCCGCCGGTAACGAACACCTGTTCCGGCAGGCAGGTCACGCCGCGCGACAGCCCGAGGTAGGTGGCGATATGTTCGCGCAGCGGCCTGTAGCCGGCCGGGTCCGGGTACGCGAACATCGCAGGTGCGGCGCTGCGCGAGCGACGCGATACGAGCCGGTTCCATACCTTGCCCGGAAACGCATCGAGCGCGGGCAGCCCTGGCTGCAACGGTCGCGGCTCGCCGCTCATTGCAACGGCGATGGCCAGTTGGCGCGGCGCTGATTGACCACCGCGCGATTCGCCAGGCGCCTCCGGTGTGCCAGTTCCTTCCGTGCGCTGCCTACCGTGCGGGTCCTGAACGCCTTGCGCATGCGACGCGCGCATCACCGATGCCGGCAGCGACGGCGATACGAACGTGCCCGCCGCACCACGCATCTGCAGATAGCCCTCGTCCACGAGAATCGTGTAGGCCAGCTCCACCGTGCCGCGCGCCGTGTTGAGCTGCGTGGCGAGACTGCGCAGCGCAGGCACGCGATCGCCGGGACGCAGGTGCCCCGCGGCGATCGCGGTCCTGAAACGCTCGCAGATCTGCAGATAGATCGGCAACTGCTGGTGCCGATCGATTTCGATGGTCAATGCGGGACTTGGCACGTTCATGACGGTCTGGCGGGCAAGGAGCGCGGAAAGAACATGGACTAGTCGAATCGACAATTCTTGGCACTTTTCGATAGAGCATGATCTTTCCACAATAGCCTCACGCGATGCGACGGCGGCAAACACTTTCACGCGATACAGCTTCCGCCAGGCGCGCCGCGCGTTCAGTTACTTTCATCTGGAGAATCTGCCATGAAGATCGTCGTAATCGGTGGTTCCGGCCTGATCGGCTCGCGTCTCGTCACTCTGCTCAAGGAGGCCGGCCATGATGCGCTCGCCGCGTCGCCACGTACCGGTGTGAACGCCGTGACGGGCGAAGGCCTGAGCAACGCGCTCGCGGGCGCGGAGGTCGTAGTGGATGTGACGAACGCGCCGTCATGGGAGCCGCAGGCGGTGCTCGACTTCTTTCGCACCTCGGCGCGCAACCTCGGCAAGGCCGAAGTGGCCGCGGGAGTGCGCCATCACGTCGCGCTATCAATTGTCGGCTGCGACCGCACGGAGGAGAACGCGTATTTCACTGCCAAGGTCGCGCAGGAAGAGGTGATCGAAGCGGCGGGCGTGCCGTACACGATCGTGCGCGCGACTCAGTTCATGGAGTTCATCGGCGGTATCGCGGATTTCGGCACGGACGGCGGAACGGTGCGCATCGGCGACGGACTGTTTCAGCCGATCGCCGCGGACGACGTCGCGGTGATCCTCGCGCAGGTCGCGCTCGCCGCCCCGTTGAACGGCACGGTCGACATCGCCGGCCCAGACCGTGCGCCTTTCGCGGAGATCGTCACGCGCTATCTGAAATCGGTAGGCGACCCACGCCCGGTGGTGACGGATCGCGAGGCGCGGTACTACGGTGGCCGTGTCGAGGAAAAGTCGCTGGTGCCGCTTGGCGACGCGCGGATCGGCCGCCTCAGTCTCGACCAGTGGTTGGCACAGGCTAAAAAGGGTTGATCGTAGGTTTATGCGAAGCCTGAATCAACGCGTCTACGATTGCCTCGATCGGACCCGTCGGCCCGATCGGTTCTGAAACCGCATAAAAAATTTTGGGTGAGGCATGAGCACGTCACAAAAAGTTGTCGTCGTTACCGGCGCATCTCGAGGCATAGGCGCCGAAGTCGTCAAGGCGTTTCGCAAGCTCGACTATCGCATTGTCGCGACCTCACGTTCGATCAACCCCTCCGACGACCCCAACATCCTCACGGTAGCGGGTGACATTGGTGATCCGGAGACTGCCCAACGTGTCATTTCAGAAGGTGTCGCACGATTTGGCCGGATCGACACGCTGGTGAACAACGCCGGCATCTACATCGGGAAGCCTTTCACCCAACATACCGCCGAAGACTACGCCGCAGTGGTGAATGTAAATCTCGCGGGTTTCTATCACATCACGCAACTCGCGATCGCGGAGATGGAAAGGCATTCGAACGGCCACGTGGTTAGCGTGACCTCCAGCGCCGTTGACGCTGCAATCAGCGGCGTGTTTTCGGTGCTAGCTGCCCTGACGAAGGGTGGTCTGAACGCCGCCACGAAGTCCCTGGCGATCGAGTACGCCAGGAAAGGCATTCGCGTGAATGCCGTCGCGCCGGGGATCATCAAGACGCCGATGCACGCGCCGAAAACCCACGAAGCGCTGGGCGCCTTCCATCCGCTTGGGCGCATGGGCGAGATGAGCGATATCGCCGACGCGATACTGTTCCTTGATTCGGCACCGTTCATTACGGGAGAAATCCTGCACGTCGACGGAGGCCAGAGCGCCGGTCACTAAAATTCCACGGGCACCGCAAACCGGTGCCCTTTTGTATCGCTACAGCAATTACATCATTCGAGAGTTCCTGGAATCGCGCTTTGGACGCATCAATCTTCTTCGTGCGAAATCCATGTCCGATGCGTAATACCAGGTTCTTCTTTTTTCAGTCTACGCCGTGAACCCACTCCCACCGTCAACGGGGTACGTCTGGCCCAACGCGTGCCGGTTCGCATTCCTATCGACAAGGTGCCGAGCAATGTCATGCTGTCTGCGGGCACCACCAGCACGGTCACGTTGGCGCCTTCACCATTCTGACGGACATGGGTACCGTTTTATGCAGTCCCTAAGCCTTCTCGATCATCGAGTTCTTTGAATCGGGCGCTCCGTAAAAGTGAAGTTTGCCGATTTGTCCGTCGACAGAGGCGGCGTTGAGCAAAGGTAGAATAACCGCAACGCAACGTGATCCGGATAGAAAGCATGAACCTGGCGAGGATTGATCTCAACCTTTTGCGCGTATTCGATGCCATATTCGAAGACCGCAACCTGCTTCTTGCGGGCAAACGGCTAAACCTCAGTCAGTCCGCAATCAGTCATGCTCTCAGTCGCTTGCGCGACGTACTCGAGGACGACCTTTTTGTGCGCACGGCGAAAGGGATGGAGCCTACTGCTCGTGCAGAGGCCATGGCCATGCCGCTGCGCAATGCACTCCAGCAGATTCAGAACGTCCTGGGTAATGAGCCGTTCTTGCCGAACGTCGCGAGCCGCGACTTCGTGATTGCCGCGAATGACTACATCACGATGCTGTTGCTCGGCCAATTGAGTCAGAGGCTGAGTGCGGAAGCTCCAATGGTCAATCTGATCATCCGGCCGTCAACCAGACTCGATCTTGCTGGACAAATCGACATCGGCCGAATTGACATCGCCGTCGGGATTTTCGCCGAGGTGCCGTCGCGGTTTCAGTCGATGCTGCTCTGGAAGCAGACTGAGGTTCTGGCGATGCGTCGGGACCATCCCATTGGTGAGCGCAACGTTACACAGGAAGACCTCCTGAACTATCCGCTTGTGGCCATTTCGTTGGGCGGACAGGAAGAAGGCGCATCAGGCGGATTCATCCTTGAGCGAGGCCTTGCGCGGCAATCAGAGATGTTTGATCGGCAGGCTCTCGAAGATGCCTTTGCGAATTCTCCGACGCCTCCGCGGCTACGTGTCTCCGTCGCCCATTCGCTTGCGATTCCCGCACTGCTCCGTCATACCGACATGTTGGCCATTGTCCCTTCTCCGCTGGGGCTTGAATTCGAGCGCAATGGCGAGTTGCGCACGCAATCCGTTCCCTATGCCACACCTACGTCGTCGGTGCGGGCCGTGTGGCACACGCGCAATGATCAGGATCCCGCGCTTCAGTGGCTGCGGGCGCAGATTTCCGATGCCGCGAAACAGGTCCAATGCTAGGTGATCCTGTCTGCTGCAACTTCATCTTGCAGCTTTTTCACCGCGAGTTGCGTTTTGTCTGTGACATCATGGAAACACCATGTACACAGATATGCTCGACGCCGTGGAGACCGGCCCTCACATGCATTCCGATGCCCATATAGTCGACTCCGTTATCCGGTCACGGAAAGCGGTTCGCGCCTTTCGTCCCGACGCTGTTTCCAAAAGAGACATTGCGGACATTCTCGAAGTCGCACGTACCGCCCCCAGCAATTCGAACACGCAGCCATGGCATGTTCACGTGCTTGGCGGCCGCTTCAAATGGCAGCTGAGTGATGCACTCGCGTACGCTCACGCGACTGAAGCGTATCCGCCGTTGCAGCACATGCCGGATCCCTTGCCTGACAATTACCGGATGAGGCAGGAGGAGTTTGGGATGACGTATTACGGAGCGCTAGGCATCGACAAGGCGGACGTTGCCGCGCGCTCCCGCGCGACCGGTCGGAACTTTGATTTCTTCGGCGCTCCGATCGGCATGATCTTCACGATCGACGCGCACTTGAAAAAGTATAGCTGGCTCGACTATGGCCTGTTCCTGCAGACCATCATGATCGCCGCTCGCGCGCGCGGTCTCGATACGTGCGCACAGGTGTCGTTCGCGCGCTACCAGAAAGTCATCGCGGCCCATCTCGATCTCGAACCCGGCTACGACGTCGTGTGCGGCATGTCTTTGGGTTACGCACAAGAGGATTCCACGGTGAACAGGCTCGGAATGCCGCGTGCTCCAGTGGATCAGTTCGCAATATTCGCCGGATTCGACGAATAGGTCTTAGCGGCGGCGCTTCCCATGGAGCCCCGCATGCAGCGCGCTATTTGCCGCGATCCAGTGAAGTCTGAACTCTCCACACCATTGGCGTAGTTCATCTATTGACTCTTTTCGTCAATCTGTTGAGGCAACTCCTTTTCTTTGCCTCGCTGTTTCTCATCCTTTTATCAAATATTATGACCGTCAAAGTTCTTGCTCTATGTGGAAGCGCTCGCCGCGACTCGTTGAACCGTAAGCTTTTGGGAGTGGCAGCGCGTGGCGCGCGTGACCGTGGCGGCGAGGTTACGTTCATCTCGCTGGCCGACTATCAACTGCCGCTTTATGACGGCGAACTTGAAAAAGGGCATGGAATACCCGAGCGAGTGAGAGAACTGCAGGGATTGTTTGCCGAATGTGACGCGCTTCTGATTGCGTCACCCGAACACAACGGCGGATACACCGCTTTGCTGAAGAACGCGATCGACTGGGTCAGCCGGCCTCGTGAGAGCGGTGAATCCGGCGTTCTGCTTTTTGCGGGAAAGGCGGCGGCTGTGGTTTCAGCATCCCCGGGGCCGATGGGTGGCATCCGTTCGATGCTGGGCATGCGTGGTGTGCTTGAGAAGCTGGGCGCGATGGTTATTCCGCAAGGATTCTCTCTCGGAGTCGCCCATATGGCATTCACGGAAGACAGCAACCTCGCCGACGAAAAAGCAGACACCGAGGTCCGATCGGTCGGAGCTGCTCTGGTTCGCGTCGCAAGGCAATTGTCCCGGCAATAGGACGAAAAAGATCGGCACTCGCGATCTTGATGTGAGTGCCCCATCGTCCAATTCGTCGTGCCCGTGTTGCCGCGAGCCTCGTCGTTCCACTTCTGCAAGACAACTGCAAAGCTGCAAAGGTGGAATTTTTTTAGTCCGGCGAAAACGCGTGCTTCACCTTGTAGAACAAGTCACGTGGCGACGCAAATCGGCGTCGCCAGGTTTGGTGGCTATTTCGCGTCGGGCGCCTTGACGTTATACGAAATGCGGCCGGCCGGCAGGAAGAAGAGCGCAATGATTGCGCCGCCTTTGATTTCGGGGTAGTGGTGACTTCCGGGTGCTGGGGCCGTCCAGCCTCCGTAACACCAGCCGTTCGGGCCTGCGAGTGCCGCGCCGTCATTGAGCGACACCACCATATTAAATTCGCCATACGGATGAGAGG
>NZ_JARESU010000251.1:0-6909 GCF_046027075.1 Paraburkholderia sp. RL18-085-BIA-A
ACAGGGGGCCGGTGTTTCCGGACAAGGCACTGCGTGAATTGATTGGCAGCGGATCATTGCAATAGCCGCCCCGGCAAATTGGAGTGCCCTCAAGATCGGATTATTCGTACGCTAAGCGCCCGGACCAAACGTTTCGAATGTCTCTGCGCGACCCACTCCCGCCCCTCAGCGGAACGTCGCCACGGTCCGCTCCGTCGGGCGAAGCGGACGCTGGGGCGCTCCGGTCGGCAGCAACTTGTCGAATCGAATTGGAGCAGCGTGTCAATTGACGAAAGGGCGATCTGCAACCTGAAGGTCACTCAGCGCAGCCAATCGAGGTACGCAATGCGGCCTGGTACCCTGAGGAGTCTGCTCCCGGGTAGTTCCGGTGCAATCGGATATTTACTCTCCGCCCTCGCGAACCGGTAGCACGGTCTTGTACTGGACGCGCCGCAAGGTGATCGACGTGCTGACGTCACGGACACCTTCGATGGTCGCGAGCCGTGTCATCACGAAACGCTCGATTCCCGCCATGTCGCTGGCCACCACCCGCACGATGTAATCGAACGCGGCCGTCATCAGATAGCACTCCATCACCTCCTCGCAACCCAGCAGGGCGCGCTCGAAAGCAGCCAGCTTTCCCGCAGATTTTTCAATTGCGACCGATACGTAGGCGGTGACGGGGAATCCCACCTTCTCCTGATCCAGAAGTGACACATATTTTGTAATGACGCCCGCCTCTTCGAGCAGACGAATGCGCCGGTAGAGCGGCGAAAGCGAAATGCCAAGCGATTCAGCGAGGTCCGCAGCCTTGACATGAGCGTCCCGCTGTAGCGCCTGCAAGATGTCAATGTCGATCCGGTCCAATTTCATTGGCTCATCGTATCAAATAAACGCACAAATGTGCCTAATGTTGCCACAGCACGGCAAGTTTATTGGCTCATTTTGGCACGTACGATCGGCGCAGACTAGCTAGAATTTTTCATACGACAGGTCGTGTCCTGCCGCAGCACAGCGTTGCCGGGTTCGGTAGTGCCCCGCTTACACACGCTTCCCGCTTGCTGATGTACGAGGCAAGCGCGGCCGGTCGGAATCGAGCAGAGAATGCAATTGAAAGGAGCAAACGTGACTTTTTCTGATGGACAACTGGCTGGCAAAGTGGCGCTCGTGACCGGGGGCTCGCGCGGGATAGGTGCGGCCATCGCACGACGGCTCGCAAGCGATGGCGCGGCCGTGTCGATAACCTATTCGAGCACGAGTGACGACGCGGATCGCGTCATCGAGGACATCGAACGCGCCGGGGGACGGGGTGTGGCAATTCGCGCGGATTGCGCCGACGCGGAAGCGGTAAAAGCCGCGGTCGGATCGACCTCGAAACGCTTCGGGGGACTGGATATTCTCGTGAACAACGCCGCGATGTTCCGCCGCGGCCTGATCGACGACTTCCCACTGGAAGACATCGACCGGATGCTGGCCATCAACGTCAGGAGCCTGCTTGTCGCTATTCAGGAATCGCTCCGCTTCATGGAAAAAGGCGGGAGGATCATCAATATCGGCAGCATCAGCAGCGACTACATGCCGATTCCGGGCGTGTCCGTCTACGCCGCGACGAAAGGTGCGGTAACCAGCATGACGCGTGCGCTGGCAAGGGATCTTGGCAGTCGGGAAATTACGATCAATAACGTGCAGCCCGGACGCATCGATACGGTGATGAACCCGGCCAACGGTCCGATGGCCGATCAGATCCGGGGCTCAATTGCACTGGGCCGGTACGGATCAGGCGACGATATTGCGGGACTTGTCGCCTGGCTGGCAGGCCCCGATGCGGCTTTCGTAACGGGCACCAGTCTGAAGGTCGATGGGGGCACAAGTGCTTAAGCGGCTCAGGTCGAACGAACCGGGTATACGTATGCTTTTCACTCTCCTATTAGAACGCCTCGACCGCTGGCTCCGGAATACCCAGCGGACCCGCTGTGATGGATACCTCGCAGCTTCGAAGGATATTGCCGAGCTTGAGCGTCGGATGAAAGAGTGCGAACGTTAGCTCGGGCCGACGGCGGCGCGAGCGATTCACGATAACGGCGCCAATGCCCCGCTCTATGCCCGCCGCGAGTGTGACACTTCTGAGGACAATGCGTCGTCGAGCCCACAACCCGGCTGGACGCTAAACATTCGCAGTTGCCCCTCAGCTCATCATCGGGTATCTCACTCGAGAATAGCCCACGATCGATCGCCCAGGCACGGTGCCCGGCCTGATCTGATGAAAAAGCGCTATTGCGACACCGACGCGTTGGACGATGCGTCCGTCGGCATCTGCGGTAGCGGAGCTGCCTCTGCGTCGTTCGTGCCGCTGCCCGTTGTTCCCGTTTGCCCGCGACGGCCTCGGTGCGCACCGCGTTCCTCGGTCGGCTCGCTCGCCGCCACCGGGTGCATTGGCGGATGCGCGATGTACTGAAAGTTTTCATTGACCGCGCTATTGCCCGTATCGAACGAGGTGGATGAACACACTGCTGCTACTAACGGGTGAACTGGCCTGCGCAAAAGCCGTCGGTCCGATCGACATCATGGCTGCGCCCACCGCCGCACTCACGGCAATAATGTGCATGAGCGCACCGGCATTACGGGCTGTCGGACGTGCTTTCAACTTACGTCTCCTTCAATACACGTGCAGTTCGCAACCGCTTGCAGCGGGCAGCCGTTTTACCGCTGGGTACGCTGGCTCAAAAAATTGAACCAACGTTGGGGGGGCGCCGGGCAAGCGGGGAGAAATACCAAGCGCTACTGGGGAAAGGGCCAGACCAGACCAGACCAGACCAGACCAGACCAGACCAGACCAGACCAGACCAGTCTAGTCCGAGTCGTGGAGAAGAAGGTTTCATGCTGGATTACAGGTGTTACTCGATTTAACTGATCGATGAATCGCGTCGGGAATTCTCCTAGGTTTCCCACTGCCGAAACAGCGCTTGAAAATGAAGCTGGCTCGTCCGACAAATCGTCGGTCGCCGTCGCTTCGTCAAATGGCAACTCATCGCTCATCGGCAGACGTTCGACAGCTGACTGCGAAGGACAGTTCGTGGCCGACTTGAGACGGCCATATTTGATATGGACTGCGACATAATTAAACGCGGATCCGTTCGACCTCGTCGAGGCTGATCTCGTCGCGACGCCGGTCATAGAGCTGGGTGGTGCGGGTCGACGCGTGATTGGCCATCGCGGCGGCATTCTCGAGCGTGCCGCCATTGCTCAGATAGGCGGTGATGCCCGTCGCGCGGAACGTGTGATTGCCGATCGCCGTGCCGATGCCGGCCGCGAGCGCACGCCGGCGCACCATTGCATAGGCGTTGGCCTGCGGCAGTGGCGTGTCGCTGAGCTGCCCGGTGCCGCGCGCGACCGTGCGGAACAGCGGACTCTTCGGCTCGTCGCACAGGCCGGTCTGGTCCAGGTACGCATGCAGGTACGCCTCGAGCGTGTGGTGACACGGCATCGCGTGCGCCTTGCCGCCCTTTTCACGCAGGCGCACCCACAGTCGCCGCTGCTGCACATACACGTCGTCGACCCGCATCGCGAGCGCCGCGCCCACCCGCGCGAACGAAAACACGATCGGCGCAATCAGCGCGCGGTCGCGCAGCCCGATCGGCGTCGTTACGTCGATGCTGTCCAGCAGCTGCCGCGCCTCGGCCGCATCGAGCACCGGCGCTTTACCGGTTTTCGTGGTGTGACGGGGACCCCGCACCGACGCGGCCAGGTTGTGCGGCACGATCTGGCCGGTGACGAGCCAGTCGAACAGGTGGCGGATCGCCGCCAGGCGCTGCTTGACGGTCGGCGCCGCCAGGGTCTGCGTCTGCCGCTCGATCCACGCGGCGACGTGCAGCGGCTGTACCGCGGTGATCGAGGTCACGCCAGCGCCGGCGCACCAGTCCAGAAAGTCGGCCGCTGCGCGCGCATACGCGCGGCGCGTGTGCGGGTTGCGGATCGCCGACGCGAAGAACTCAAGGAAACGTACCCCGGCCCGCTCGCCAGCCGAGACCACCAGTGCCGGCATGGCGACGCCGGCAGGCAACGCGAGGTCAGTGTTGGCCATGCACCGGCTCCATGATCTTCTGCTGCGCATAGGCCTTGGCCGTCGTGACCAGGATGTCGACCGTGTATCCGCCGACCTTCGCAGCGGCCGCCTTGGTTTCGTCCCAGACATCGGGGTGACGCACTGACGCAAGAAAATCATGGCCGGCCCACGTCAGGCTCTGAAAACCGATGCCGGGGCCGAACCGCATGCCGAAGTTTTCCAGCCCGCCACCATGAATGAAGCCGGCCTGTTCCAGCAGCAACAGGTGATAGTCGATCTGCTCGGTGGTGTAGCCATCGACCTGCACCACGGGCTCGTGACCGTCAATCGCCTTGATTCCGGTCAATGGAACAGACAGCCCCTCGAGCTTCAGCATCAGCTCACGGATCAGGTCCATGTCACGCTTCATCGTTCTTGTCCTCCCGGCTGCCCTGCAGCGCCTGGGCCCGCTGCAGTAGCTGCCCGACCTCTTCGATCGTGCGTGCTTCGACCTCGAGGTCACCGACCTTCAGCCGCAGCGTCCGGCCGGCGCCCCCGCGCAGCCAGCTGGCGGCGACCTCCGGCAGTGCGGCGCCGACCGGCTGCGCGGGCGGGATCACGAATTCGCCGGTCAGCCCGGCGCCGTCCGCGGTGCGGAAGGTGACCGTCTCGGCCCGGATGCCGCCGGCGCGCAGCTGGTCATCGAACCGTTGCAGTTCCGTCTGGCAGCGCGGGCTGAATACCGTCTGATCGAGCGGTCCAGGGACCAGGGTGAACGCGAGGGCATCGGCGAACATGGTCTCTCCTATATAAAGGACATTATCCTATATTGGGCGGCCGCTGTGGTTGCGCTGCTCACGCACGAAGGCTTTGTGATACGCGTTACGCGCCGGGGGGACTCCATGTGGTCGATCTGGGTCCGGCACGGGATCCCCCCGAGGTCATCCTCCTCGATATCAACATGCCGGAGCATGACGGCTTCCAGACGGCAAGGATATTGCGCCATCTGCGAGGCGGGCCTCATTGCGTATACCACCCAACCCGAAGAAGATATTCGCGACCGGGGCATCTCCGCAGGCTTCGATGCCTATTGGCAGAAAGGCGGTCCTCCCGAAGCACTGATCTGGCTTATCCAGGCCTTGATGCGTTAGGGTGAACTTATTCGCATCCGGTCCGCAGGTCAGGCGCGGCGGCACCTACGTCGACGACTTCGAGATGCTGCTGGCCGATCGCGGTTTCCTAACCAGGGACATCCCGCCGGCATCTTCCGGTCACCGATCTAAGCTGAATCGACGAGCGTTCCGATAAGCCGCAACAATTCGGCATGCTCTGGTCCGTGTGCGTCGCGCAGGAGGAAATCGCCCACGGTTGTTTCGGAAGTCTGGCCGCCTGATGACAGGTTGGGTTCATGTCGAATAAATACGCGTCCTGAATCCAGGTCGCGAACCAGCGACCAACGATCGCCATTGGAACTCCGATAAAAATCCCGTGTGCGCTGAGTCATGAACTTACCTTTTGGCCGCCGACAACGGGGGCGCGGCGTGCGATCGGCCGTCGACCGGGCTAAAAATCTCGCTTGAATAATAATAAGCATAATATTCTTATTATCGCTCCACCGGGAGCCGCCCTTGATCCAGCCCACCATCCCCGCCGAACACCGCGAACGCATTATTGCCGCCGCCTTCGCGCTGTACGAGCAGAACGGCAAAACGACGTTCCCGACCGTCGATGCGGTACGCCGCGCCGCACGCGTCGACATGAACGCCGCCAGCTCCGTGATGAAGGAGTGGCGACGCGCGCAGACCGTGCAGGCCGCGCCGGTTGCGGTCATCTTGCCCGACGTGGTGCAGCAGTCGAGCGCCGCTGCGCTGGCCGCCATGTGGACGCAGGCGCAGGAACAGGCGAACGAATCGCTGCGCATCGCACAGGCCGCATGGGAGACCGAGCGCGCCGAGCTGGACGTGATGCGTCAGGAGATGGCCGACGCCTACGAGGCACAGGCCAGCGAACTGGAAGTGGCGCAGGGCCACATCGCGGAAAAGGCGGCGATGTGCGCCACGCTTGCGCAGGAAAAGGCGGACAGCCTTGCCGCGCACGCGGAGGTCGTCGGTCGGGCCGTGCGCGCCGAGGCCCGCATCGCGGAGATTGAGCACCGCGCAGAAGACTTGCGCGCCGAGCTGGACCACGCACACGTCGACGCTGAGCGCCTGCGTGCCGAGCTGGCTGACGTGCGCAAGCAGGCCGCCGCCGAGATCGAGGCGGCAACCAAGGCCGCCGATGCTGCGCGCGCGGATCTGGCGAAGGCGCACGCCCGCGCCGAAACACAGGCCGAAGCGCAGGCGGAGCAGCTGAGCCGTGCGCAGACCGAGCGCGATCACGCCCAAAGGCTGGCCGTCGAGGCGCGCGAGTCCGCCGCAAAACTCGCCGGCCAACTGGAAGCCACGCAGGCGCAGAACGTGGTGCTGATTGCCGCGATCGCGAAGCCGGCGGCCGACACCGACAAGGGCTAGCCACGCAGCCCGGGCTAAACGGCGAACATGTTTGCGCTATAGAAGGGCTGCTCCGCACGTTCGGCTTTTTTATGCCGAGATGCCGCAGTGCAGGCTGCCAATTAGCATCGGTCGATTCGAATGCGTCGCCTGATTGACTACGCCAGCATCCTGCGTGACGCACATGCGAAGCTCGATACGGCCGTCAACGACACGCTCCGTCGCCTGCGACAGGCCGGTGTTCTAAGAAGCGTTCTAATGACTTTTTCAACTGTCGCCAGCATATGATGCAGCAAGCGATTGTTATGAAAGCCTCGTGGATGAAAGCGGGACGCTCGAAGCGGATGCGCAGTCGACGGAAGTTGTGAAGCCAGGAGATGGTTCGCTCTACGACCCAGC
>NZ_JARESU010000252.1:0-6845 GCF_046027075.1 Paraburkholderia sp. RL18-085-BIA-A
GCCCGAACACTCGAACCCTGCTGCTTCATGCTTGCAATGGTCATGCGCTCTTCAGGCTGAAGCTGTTGATACGTTCTTCTTTTTTGCATGTGCGCACCTTACACGAGGAAGGTGTTGCACTTCAGATTTGATCGCGCCCTGACATTTATCCCGAGGAAAATCCGCAGGAGATGAAGCGAATTGGCTTTGACGGCCTATGCCGCAGGCCATGCCCAGTCTGGAAACTTGCCGGCGCACTTGAAGGGCATATTCGCCCCTCGCAGGATCGCCGCAGACGTCGGACGTAGTGGCCCCGCAGTCTTCCCTTCCGAAAAGGGGGACGGACAGTACTGAGGCGCACGACGACCGGCGGGGCTCGGGAATGCTGGCCCCGGCGAACCACGTGATGCGGTTAGTCCATGCTTACGGGCGTTGCCCAGTAATTCACCCGACGAAATTATTGTGCGAATGACACTTGTCGCGTGAAGCAGTTGAACAAGTCAGTGACGGTCTGCGTCGCGAGGTTTCATGGGTCGCTTTTCCCTTAACCGAGGCCCGCGAACGGTTTGTCTGCCGATCTGGAAGGTCGATTTTCTGACCGACGGCAGGCTAACCAGCTGCTGTGACGTTTTCAGCCGCATCGGGTCATCATCATCCTGTTTGGCGCGAGTTCGGTCCACCGGCTGCAAAGCGTCGTTAGCGCCTGTTCGAAGGGCTGGCATTGGCCAACTCTGCCCCAAGGTATATGCGGTAGGGTCCGAAAGACCGCTCCGGCTCGATCAACGCATGTACCTGGATCAGGGCTCACGGTAAAGGATCGAGGGACTGGAGCGGGAGCGCACAGACGACAAAGGAGTGCGCTGAGACTGAGAAAAGACGGCTTGTCCGCGAGCTTTGCAACTGGACCAGAACGCAAAGAGCCCAGTCACACGGGGATCGGGGCAAGTGCCTGATTCTTTGGTAGGCCGTACTGGATTCGAACCAGTGACCAACGGATTAAAAGTCCGCTGCTCTACCTGCTGAGCTAACGACCCGGGCTACTCCCATTCATCTCGCAAGCGCCACGTCGCCGCCCAATGCTAGCCAATATCAATCGTGGTGTGGCTCGCGGATCGCGGCGGCTCCTGTTTCGGCACGGTCAGCGTAAGCACACCCTTGTCAAACTTTGCGAGCGCGTGGTCGGGGTCGGCGTTTTCCGGCATCGGGATCGTGCGCGTGAAGACCCCATATGCCCGCTCAAGCCGATAACAGCCGTCTTCCTCGCTCTGCACATCCTGTTTTTTCTCGCCGCGCAACACCAGCGCCCCATCCTCGACGCTGACGGTCAGATCCTCCCTTTCCATGCCCGGCAACTCGACAGTCACGCGCAGGATCTTCCCTTCGTCGACGACATCGATGCGCGGCTGGAAACGCGATGAGCTGAAGTCGCCAAACCATCGATCGAGCGGGCCGCGGGTTGCAAACGGATCGTGAAAGAAATCCTCCATCGCACGCCACGGATCGCGAGAGAAAAGCCGCTGAAAATCTGGCCATCCGGCACGCCATGGTTCGCTGGCCGGCGAACTTTGCGGACCGTCCGCATCGGGCTTGCGCGCTGAGCCGCGGAGAAATTTGAAAGGGTTCCACTTTTTGCGGCCGGTGTTCATCTGCTGCTCCTCGATGATCTGGCAGGAGAGCCGGGCCATGACGATCTGCATCCGCGCGTCCACGAACCGGGCGGTGGCGACCTCGCAGCCGCCACCGGTTTTTCTCCTGCCCCCGTTGCTGGTCTTCCGGGCTCAGTTCGTCTGCACCTCGATCCGTCGCGGCCGCGCTTCGTCGCGACGCGGAATGGTCAGCTTGAGCACGCCGTCCTGCAGATTTGCATCGATCTTCGACGTGTCAAAGTCCGGGCTCACGGAGAACGCGCGCGCGAAATGCGGTTCGCGGATCTCGGCGTGCTGCAGCCGCAGACCGGCGGGCGTCGGCACAACCGCTTCGGCCTCGATATAAAGATTGCCGTCGTGCACCTTCACGTCGAGTTTGTCTTTTGTGACGCCAGGCAGGTCAGCCCACAGCGTGATGCCCTGGCTGTCCTCGAACACGTCGACGGCCGGTGTGAGCGTCATCTGTCGTGCTGGCTGGTCGCCCTCGCGTCGCGCTACTGCTTTCTGGTCGCGCTCAGCAACCTGTGTCCTGACGTTCATGACTCGCCCCTCGAATAACTGGCGTTACTGAACGGTAATGACCCGTGGCTTCGACGCTTCGCGCTTGCCGACGGTGATCGACAGACAGCCGTTGGTGTAGCGCGCCTGCACCCTGTCGGGGTCAGCATTCTGCGGCAGCTCGATCACGCGCCGGAAACTGCCGGTGAAGCGTTCCTGTGCATAGGTGCGGGTGTCGTCGCGGGTTTGGTCATCGCCCCCGGCCTGGGCGGGCTTGCGCTCACCGCTGATGGTCAGCAGGCCCTTGTCGATCGACACGTCGAGGTCGGCCAGCTTCAGACCGGGCGCGAACGCGACGATTTCGATCGAGTCCTCGGTGGAACCGATGTTGAGTTGTGGAAAGGCCACGAAGCGGCCCGAACGGATGCTGCACGGGAAGCCGCCGAACGGGCTGTCCATCTGCCGCTGCAGACGGTCAAACTCACTGAACAGGTCGGTTCTGGATAAGAGATCACTCATCGTATCCTCCTACGATGCAGCGAGGAGGCGAACGGGCCTACGCGCTCCAGTTCGCCTGCCAGGCCGCTGGCAAACAAATCGAAACACGCAGTGCAACGGATGTGACCGGCGCATCTGCCTGAGCGAAATCAAAGATAGAACCTACGGTGAAAATTTCAAGGGGCGGTGGTGAAGTTCCGCTCCTGAAGATTGCGTGCCAAATCCTATTATCGCGGTGCACTGCAACAGGTGCCGGAGGACAACATGGAATTTGATTTCGGACTGGCTCACACTCGGCAGACACCGCGTCCGGCTGCGCTCGGCCAGGCTTTCCGACGGAATTGATGCATGGCGTGGCGGAGGTCGTGCGCCTCGCGACCGACAGCAGCATGAACGCCCGCGCGCGGCTGGTCGAGATCGTCTTCCAGCACCAACAAACCATCGGATCGGCGGTTGCGTTTCGTCATCTTCTGGTCGCCGGCCATTATCACCGACTCACGCCCCAGCTTTTCCACTTACCGACCTGTCCGAATTCTCAGCGCCACCTCTATGGCTTCAATACGACCTTCACACACCCGTCTTCCTTGTCACGAAAAACTTTGTACATGTCGGGTCCTTTCTCCAACGGCACCGTATGCGTGATGACAAACGACGGATCGATCTGTCCTTCCTAGATCCGGCGCAAGAGGTCATCGGTCCAGCGGTTGACGTGGGTTTGGCCCATGCGGAACGTCAGCCCCTTGTTCATCGCTGCGCCGAACGGAATCTTGTCGATCAATCCACCGTAGACGCCGGGAATGGACGGAACACCTGCGGGACGACAGACGTAAATCATCTCGCGCAGCACATGGGGCCGGTCCGTCTCTAGCATCATGGCTTGCTTGGCGCGATCATAAATCGCATCGAACGACCGCGTTGCATGCGATTCCATGCCGACTGCGTCAATACATTTTTCGGGCCCCCTTCCTTGGGTGAGTTCTTTCAGGCGTTCAAGCACACTCTCGTCGTCGAAATTGATTGGGATAGCCCCGGCGGCCCTCGCCATTTCCAGGCGTTCCGGCACCCGGTCGATGGAGACCACCTGCTTCGCGCCAAGCAGGATTGCGCTTCTTATTGCGAACTGCCCCACCGGACCCGCACCCCAGATCGCAACCGTATCCGCGGGTTCAATGTCGCATTGAACCGCCGCCTGCCAGCCTGTCGTGAAGATATCGCCGAGAAACAGCACCTGCTCGTCCGTCAAACCGTTTGGAATCTTGACCGGCGTAAAGTCCGCGAACGGAACGCGCACGTACTCCGCCTGCCCTCCCGGATAACCCCCAGTAAGATGTGAATAACCAAACAGGCCGGCCGTGCTGTGGCCGAACACCTTGTTGGCCATTTCCTTATTCCGGTTCGAGCGCTCGCGAACTGAAAAGTAACCCCGGCGGCATTGATCACATTCGCCACACGCTATCGTGAACGGCACGACAACCCGGTCGCCCACCTTCAGACGCTTGTTATCTGCGCCGACCTCCATCACTTCGCCCATGAACTCATGTCCCAGGATGTCGCCCGATTTCATGCTCAGCATGAATCCGTCAAACAGGTGCAGATCCGGGCCCACAGATCGCACAGCTCGATACCTTGATGATGGCATCTCGCGGATGCTCGATGGTTGGGTCCGGGACATGATCGACGCGGACATCCTTCTTGCCGTGCCAGCAAAGGGCTCTCATTTCGTGCTCCAAAGGTGAGCTTACCCGTCGAACGGACAAACGGGGATGACCGTCTCAAACGCTGCGTCAGTACACCTGTGTGGCGCGCAAGGACCGGAAGCCCTGACACGGCGTGATTGCTACAACCGGTTACAGCAATCGGTATGGAGCAACGTGCGTGCCGCGAGCTAGCCCACAACGTGGACAACCCGCCGCCGCACCTTCCCGGAACTCCCAACGGAGGCGGAGCGGTGCAAAACCGCAGCGTGCTGCTGTGCGGCGCCCGCGGATCGGTCCTTGCTAATCCCATTTACGTGTCACTGCTGGAGACAAGCCATGAATATTCCCATGCAAGCCGTGTCTTTCCTGACATCGCGAGGCCTGAAACTGGCGACTGCCGAATCCTGCACCGGTGGCCAGATTGCGTCTTATCTCGTGAGCGTGCCGGGCAGCGGCGCGTGTCTCGATGTCGGCTTCGTGAGCTACTCGCCATCGGGCAAAGCCGGCTTCCTCGGCGTCAGGAGAACGACGATGGAACAGTCCGGCCTGACGAGCGAAGAAGTCGCCCGCGAGATGGCGGAAGGCGCGCTTCGCCAGGAAGGCTGCTGTGCCGATGTGGCCGTGTCCAACACGGGTCTCGCGGACGCCGCGCCTGAGGGCGGTCCGCCGGCGGGTACGCAGTGCTTCGCATGGTCGTTCCGGACCCGCAGCGGCGAGCTGCTCACGTTCACTGAAACACGGCTGTTTCCGGGCAACAGAAACGACGTGCGTTCGGCGGCCGCACTGTATGCGCTTTTGCGCATCGAGCATTACTTCGATCAACTCCCGCGCGCGCAGCGGGAACAATCTCAGAGGACTTCGTCATGACCCTGCCACTTTCTACCGAGAGGGATGCCTGGCAACCGGCCGTCATTCGCGAACTCGGCGTTGCGCACGATTTCGACGCCGACATGGAGCGGGAACAGCGCATCACTTTCCTTTGCGACTATCTCATTTCGCAGGGGCTTCGCACTTACGTGCTCGGGATCAGTGGCGGCGTGGATTCGTCCACCGCGGGCCGTCTCGCGCAGCTTGCGGTCGAGCGCCTTCGCGCACGCGGCTATGTGGCGAAGTTCGCGGCTGTCCGCCCTCCCTACGGCAGCCAGCGCGACGAGGAAGACCACGAAGTTTTCACCACGATTCATCGCTTTTACACGGCGACCCGTCACAAGCGCGCCCTTCCGGTCTCATTGATTTCCACAGAGCCTTGATCGATGGACCGGCGCGCCGGCACCGCTCGCCCCCGGTACCGCCCGTTGAGCACGATCGAGCGAGGCGTGGGCACCGTTGTGGGGACGCTTTGCCGGAGTCAGGCGCATCCGCAACGGTGCCGATGACCATACAGCGCCGCATCGATTCGCCTCGGCACTTATACAGATGACCCGGCGGGAGTTAGAGGTTCGTAGCTCGAACGGCCCTCGTTCCCGCTCCGCGCCTGAAGGGTATGCGGCACTGGCCGTCTTATGGCAGGACGGAGGTTCTTGTGCAGAGGTCGTCCCGGCGTTGCTAGTCCGCGGTGGTATTGCATTGCGCGGCAGAGCGCTATTCTCAAAGTCCAGCTGGCACCGACTGGCGGGTATCCGGCTTGCTGGGCCAACAACAACCCCATCAGGCGAGGCGATTGCACAGGCAAGCCACCGCGGAAAATGACGATCGCTACGAGAGCTTGCGCCGGCGGCCTGCTTCCATTCTGCGATCGGACACGAAGCGTGGCATAGCTCGATAAGCTGCGCCACGACGAGCACATTGCGGCGTCTTTTCGCTGTACGCGCCATCGCCAACGGGGCGTCACCTCGACTAGTGGCCCAGGAATTCGGCACAAGGCGCCTTTCCGCGTCCGCCTGCGGACTGATCTTTCGGCGTCTTCATTACACCGGGCACTCTGGAGAACTGTAATGCCTGATACCGCTTCCTCGATGTCTCCGACCATCACCTCGATGATCCGGCTGGATCATATGCATGTGCTCGCGGCGTTCCATCGCTATCACGCTGACAGCCCTTGGTGGCGCAAGCGGGCAATCGTTCATTCGACCTGTGCTGCTCTCGAAATCCACGCGCAACCTGAGGAAGAAATCTTCTACCCCGCGTTGGCCACAGTACTCAACGACGACCCAACGCTCAGCAAGAGTCGTCCCGAGCATAACGAAATGCGGGCTACGATCGGCAGGCTGCGCACGATGGGGCCGGAGAATGCCGCTTATGATGGGCTCTTCCACCAACTGATGGCGGCCGTCATGCATCATGTAGCAGACGAAGAAACGGTATTGCTGCCGGCCGCCGAGCGGGCGCTCACAAGTGAGCTCCGCTCTCTGGGCGCCAGGATGACGCGTCGCCGGCTTCAGCTGCTCGGCGAGCGACCAGGCGAAATTGCCGTGAACACGGTGGGCACGTTTCCAGTCGCTACGTTTCTGATTGCCTCGCTCGCCGTGCTCGGCATCACGCGTTGCCTGCCAAAAGTCACGAAGACTCCGGCACGATACTTACTAAG
>NZ_JARESU010000253.1:0-6773 GCF_046027075.1 Paraburkholderia sp. RL18-085-BIA-A
CGTGGTAGAAGGCTTGCTCAAGGCCGAACGAAGTCGTGCCCTCGCAGAAGCGTCGGCGTAACGGCCATTGTGCACAGAAGTGCGGACCGCACCAACGCGATTGAGTTCGAGGTTCGCACGAATGGGTGGGCCTCTTCTAGTGCTCGTGGCGAAAGCCCGCTAAAGCCTCTAGTGTTGCGTCGCTCCGAACGGCGTCGAGCCTGCTCCAGTCGTCGACTCGTCAATTGCGCACCGCTCCGTTCGAGATTTCTGGTGTCGTGTCCGACGAGCTTCAGGACAAGGGCAACATTACACGTGGGGGCGGCGGCAATCTCACGCAGCCAAGGTGTTCGTAGCATGGCCGGTCTCGGTCATCCAGAATGGCGTATTGCGTTGCTCGGTCAAAACCCTCTGGATTCAGCCATGCATCGATGGTTTTCAGGCTTTATGGGAACAATACATCGGTCATGTCCCGCTGCAGCAATCTCCATCAGCGGCTCGTCCGTTATCGACGAACGACGGTCGGTTTCTGTAGACGTGCGCTTTGAATCCGGTCAACGACCGACGGACCCGGTACCGTTGCAGATGCCGTGAGCCCGGATAGGGTTTGTGTCCAGCGGCGCTCGCATCCCGACCGTTTTGGCGGCCGAGCACCTACCAATGGGGTGCGGGTCCATGGTCCACAAGAATTGTTCACAAGTCTCTGGATGATTCGCCAGCTAGCGTGCCAAGTGACTGATGTGCGTGGCTTTTAGCGAAGGGCGCTCCATTCATGCAAGCAGCAAGACTTAGGGCCTGAGAACCGGGCCTCGCATGATTAGCACGGTCCCGCGCGGCCCACGTCCGCGATATCTCGTCAGGATAAAAAAAACCCGCCAAGCGGCGGGTTGAATCCATATCAGGAGGAGACATGGAGGAGACAAATTAAGTATAAACCCTATGTTTGCCGCCTGCAAGGCGCAAAAAAACTTTTGCTGCTACGCGATGAAGTCGTGGCCCCGATTTTGTGCGCAACCAGACACGCGTATGACCAATTTCCAAACAGGACGCTGACACAGGGGCCACGAAGGCTCGGCGCCGGCGCCAGACGGGAATAACGGAAGAAACCGGCGAAGAGAACCAGTCATCGTGCCCCTTTTGGGCGGAGAGTTAATAGGCCCGGGATGATTCCGACCGCCTTGCCGCGTGAGTCGTCATGGCCGGCGTCCGTCCTGCTGTAACGCCGGGGACCACCGTGCGCTACGCTCGCGGCTGGTCCTTGATGGACGTCGCCTGGTTCGCCACGAGATTGTCGTCGCAAGGTTGATTGCATCGGTTCGCGCGCACGGCGCCGAATTGCCGAGTGTGGACGCGCATAGGAGAGTGCCGGGGCATTTCGTGCAACTGCGTAGACCCGCTCCACCCGGCTTCCGCGGCACGTGGGCGGACACTCTCGGCCGCCAAAGCGGAGTCATACTCGATGAGACAACGCTCCGAAAGGCGCGCACAATTCGTTGCGAGCCCGGAGTCATGCGGCATGACTATTTGACCGTATAGGGATGCGAACGAATCTCACAGTCATGGCAAATAGTATACGCACTGACGGTCGACTATCCCGCGCAAAGGAGCCGTATGTCGACAGAAAAGACGAACACTGACGAAGCACGGGCCTTGGAGCGAGTTGTCAGCGCGGCGCGCGATGTGCAAGCCGCGTCCACCGCTCTTGAACGACACTTCGCATCAGACGGCGACGGCCAGCCATCGACTCTCGAACTTGTCAGGTTCGAAGCTGCGATGCAGGAACTGAAAGAGGCACGTGAAGCGTTCGATGCGCTCCTATCGGGCCGGCCGACGTAAATTGACGCGCGCGGTCGCGTCCCGGGCTGGCTACAGTGGACGGGCCAAGGGAAACGAACATGGCTGAATCCAATCCACTCAAACTATCGCATGAACAATTGCGCGCCACACTCGCCGCGCAGCCCCTACCCTTTATCGAACTGTTCGAGCGACAAGGCGTATCGCTGGAGTTGTTCTCGCCACGCACGCCCGACACGCAGCAACCGCACGACCGCGACGAGTTATATTTTGTCGCGTCAGGTCACGGCACGTTCTGGCGCGAGGATGAAGTTGTTGCTTTCGAGACCGGAGATTTTCTGTTCGTTGCTGCACATGTGCCACATCGATTCGAAACCTTCAGCGATGACTTTCAGACGTGGGTCGTGTTCTTCGGGTCTGTTATTCCACGCCCGACGCAATAGCCTGGTTAGGCCCGCAGGATGCTCGCATGCGTAAAACCACACGCAGGCGTCGGTGAGCATCAACTCGTCCTTCATATGCTCGCACACCGGACAGGTGATAGTCGACTTCAACACGACTGCGTCCATCACCACACCTGCTTGATAGCTACCGAATCAGAATCATCCAGCGCCAAGCACGCGCAACACGGCATTTCCCTCGGCTGTAAGTGCGAACCTGGCTTCGCCTTGCTCCGATGCAACCAGTTGGACCAGCCCGACTTCGCGAAGCGCCACTACGTCTGGCGTCGCAGCCATCACATCGACAGGCGCATTAAGTAGAAGCAAGAGCGTCGCGAGTTCATGTGCACTCAGCGTCCGACGTAGCCTGAGTCCAAGGGGTGCCGGCGCTCCATCAGGGCGCCTCGCTTTCACATGGAGAGCCATACCTACCTACCTTGCATTACGGGTCCAGATTACCCAATCCGCCCGAGCGGTCCGATACCATCCACGTAATGGTAGGCGACCAAAAAACAGAAGGGCGAAACTGCAGGCATTTCTCCTGTAACGGTTTGTTAGCCGCGCGGCGAGTCACTCGCCATTCCAAATCACAGGTCGGTCTACGGCGGTTCTATCAGGGCGAGCAACCGGGGTCTGTCGGTCGCCTATGCCTTTGCTTCGAAGGATGCGTCCGAGGGTCGCAGTCACAACGTCGACTTCGAGCTCTCCGGTCAGGTCAAATCCTTCACGACGAAAGCGGTGGCACCTTCACCAGGATGTGGCGGCTGTCATTTTTGGCCCCTTGAGCGCTTATTGCCAGCAGATGCATCAGCAGGTGTGTCTGCTGCGGTAAGCATCGCGCGCCAATAAGGCAGGCTCCGGTAGAACGGTTTGCCCCGCGCTGTGCAAACCGTTTTCGGCTTTACGGTTTCTGTCTTGCGCCTGCTTCTTTCCTCTCGGGTATCGACCACGCCATACCGGCGCACGTCGCCCTATGCGGCACAGCCGCTAGGCGGCCTCATGTGCCTACGAGATAAGCTAGAATGCGCGCCTCGAGGGTGCCTGCGGTGTCTTCGGTTGACACTGGAATCTCGAAACCGCGGAACCTCAGCATGTAGCTCGGAACGATGAGGCCGGCGTGGTCGTCGATGATGCGCGTGCGTTGCCCGGAGCCGCAGCCGAAGTGGCGAATTGTGAGCGTCACTGCTTCGGGGATATGAGTGGACGACGGTACTTCGAAGGAATCTGACAGCAAAGAAACATCCTGGCAAGCTTAACGGCCACTACAGCGGAGCCGATATTTTGCCATTTTGGCCGCAACTCTGCCCGACTGCGGCGGCGCCGTGAACGCTTCGTTCCGGAGCCACGGATGCCAGTTCGTTGCACAAATTACCCTTCTTTGCGGCCCGTTCTTGGCTACAACGCCAGCGCTGGCGGCAGTTCCGCCCGATGCACCTACAGTCAAAAGCTTTGTACGGTCTTTCAAGGCTGCGAGCCAAGCTGGTGCCGGTCCGCGCTCCATGATGCCCCGCTCTTCGGCTCTCGGTACCTTCGGGCTGCAGTCCGCGCACGTAGTTGCCCGGAGCTTGCGCTGGGTTCGCAGCAGCCCGCGTCGACCGTGCTGCACTGCCGTCCATGAGGAACCACGCGCGGTCCTTCACACTCGCAATCTTCCCGAGCGGGCGACCGCGGCCCGTCCAGGTCGCTCCGGTTTTCGGGTCTTGCTATTTCGCTGCAGCACTTCCGAATCAAACGAGCCTATGTGATGACATAAGCTTCACCGTGGTGCTGAGAAACGGTCGTGAGCCGCAAGTTCGCCTCCGCGACTAATTACCGCGACGCCATCTCAGCGGGAGCTCTTGCGTATTTCGGGCTCAGGCGAGGGCATCCAGCGAGACGAACTGGATGAGGACGTCAGAGTGGCAGAAGGCTGGTTGCCGGCACAAGGGACGCCACACACCCACTCCGATGACGTTTGCTGACGCGATAATCAAGATATATTCTCAAGCTCCGTCGCGCCGCGCGGATTCACATGCCACTTTAGCTAGTCTGATACCAAGCTTCCGATGCGATATGCCTCTTACTCGCGACGCGCCAGCGCGTTGGCCATCGATTCGATTTGGTGGACCGTAATCGCACTTTTCGTCCCGCTCGGTCCATCAACAGTTGACATCCTCGTGGCACCGGAGTCCTTCGCTTTGTCAATCGCGCTGTGGCTAGCAATCGGACAGTGCATACCCATACTCGTTACCGGCGTACTATGGGCCGTATGGGGTACTTCACCAGGGGAAACGGGCATTACACATGCGGATTGTCGACGCCGACACTGGAAAACCGATGACAATGAGGCAAGCCGGTTTGCGCACACTCGGCTACCTGCTGAGCTTCTCGACATGCGGTGCAGGATTCTTGTGGGTGCTATTCAACCAACGAAAGCAGGCGCTGCACGACCGGCTAGCCAATACCGTTGTGATTGACGACGGACCCGTAGACGGCAGTCTTCCTGAAAAGTAGCTGAAGCCACGTTCGGCTTTGGCTGCGACTATTGGTCATTTGCATCGAACCGCGCGTGCTTTTGTTCGGCAGCCTTCGCGTTTGGTCCAACTTCGGGACTCGGCGCCCAACGTTCAGTGCGCGCGAAAACTGCCGCAAGCCCATCATTAACGCCACAAGGTCATCTTGATGTAGACCGCGCCCGCCGGACTCAATTTTCTGCTAACTGCTTACTGGCCCAGCAATTCCGCACACGCGCTGCTTCGGTTCGCCACCGTGTAGCCGGCCCGTAGGAAGGACTCGACGGCCGTCGTCGTGAGCAGCCAAAGTTCCGTTATGTTTATGGCTGGCGCAACGTCTTCCGCATGCGCCAGCAGGCGACCTCCCATCCAGCGCTGCGGAGAGTCTGCGCAACCGCCAGCGAGTGCAGCAGCGCACTGTTTCCAAATCGCTCGAGCCCAACGCTACCGACCACAGAACCATCGGCGTCTTCCGCCACGGCGAAGTAAGTCAACAAGTCCGCGGTTATGTCGGACGCCGGCAGCTCGTTCTCTGCGAGCAATGCTTTGATGGCATCGAGGTCTTCGCTTCGTGCGGCACGTATCCTCATAGTCGGTGTTGTCCTGATGATTTTGGGAGCGAAGTCAGGCGGCTCTGGTTGCCGTGTGTCGGCTAACCCGAACACCACTGATGGGAAGCGCGGCGCAGAGCAACAGGAGGAGCAATGTCTGAAGAAGGAGCCGTTTTATCCATGTACCCGCGAATCTGTTGCTGGTGTCGCTCAGCGCACAGAGCCGGCACCGACTGACGATTATGGTGGCGGGACGCAGCACCTGCCCCCGGCAATTGACCCGCCAGCGAAATGACTCAACGGAAATGCACGCACTTCCGGCGCCCGGCCATCCATGCTATTCCGCTGAAGGCCGCCGCTCAGTGAGGTGTGGCTAAGGCACCACGTGCTTTTTCTTCCTGAACGGCGCCAATGTCAACAGTGCCTGACGCCGACCTGCCTGCCTTCGGTTTCCACGTGCGCAACAACAATGCGTTGCTGACAACACTAACGCTGCTGAAGGCCATCGCGGCTCCCGCCACGACGGGACTGAGCACACCAAAAGCCGCCAGAGGCACGCCAACGACGTTATAGACGAATGCCCAAAAGAGATTTTGCCGAATCTTCCGATACGTCTTGCGTGAGATGTCAATCGCGTCGGCCACCAACGACGGGTCGCCACGCATCAGCGTCACGCCTGCGGCATGCATCGCGACATCCGTGCCTGTTGACATGGCAATGCCAACGTCAGCCGCTGCCAGCGCGGGCGCATCGTTTATCCCGTCACCGACCATACCGACAACCGCGCCAGCCTTACGCAACGCGGCGACGGTGTTCGCTTTGTCCTCGGGCAGCAATTCTGCATGCACTTCGTCGATGCCCAGTTCCTTTGCCACGCGCTGCGCGCTACCCCAGTTATCACCGGTAAGCAGGACCGTGCGCACGCCCATCTCTGAGAGCGCTCCGATAGCATGACGCGCGGTGTCCTTTATGGCGTCGCCGAAGGCCATCAAGGCGAGCACGCGCGAATCGGGTTTTGTTTCAATCAACCATGACACGGTCAAACCCGAGGCCTGCGCTTCTTTGGCTGCTTGTTGCAATTCGCTCGGCACCTCGACAGCGCGTCCGCCCAACCACCGGTCACTGCCAATGACGAGTTGCCGCTCGTCCACGGTAGCTTCAATGCCGTGACCGGGCAGCGCTGCGACGTCTGCGACGCTGCTCGGTGCAACTCCTTCGTGTTGTGCTTCCGCGACGACCGCACGGGCAAGTGGGTGTTCGCTCGCCTGCTGAACCGACGCAGCAAGCCGCAGCGCCTCGTTTCGTGACACATGCGCCGGCTCGAATATGACGAGGCTGGGTTTGCCTTCGGTCAACGTGCCCGTCTTATCGAACGCAACTACGTTCATCTTATGCGCCAGTTCCAGGGCTTCGACATCCTTGATGAGTATGCCGTGCTGGGCCGCCACGCCGGTGCCCGCCATAATCGCGGTAGGGGTCGCAAGACCGAGCGAGCAGGGACAGGCAATGACAAGTAC
>NZ_JARESU010000254.1:0-6659 GCF_046027075.1 Paraburkholderia sp. RL18-085-BIA-A
GGCTCTGGTGCAAATAGCGCGGGGGCGAATCGGTTAAGGTGTCGGCCTGAACGAATTGAGAGCCGACGATGAGCAAGCTGAAGAGTCTGGAGGAACTGTTCGCGGGCCGTCATTTTGACCGCGATGTGTTCATTCTGTGTGTTCGGTGGTACCTGCGCTACAAGCTTAGCCTGCGCGATCTGGTCGAAATGATGGCGGAACGGGGTCTGTCGCTGGCGCACACGACGATCCTGCGCTGGGTGCGTCGCTTTGCGCCGGAATTCGTCAAACGGTGGAACCGCTTTTGTAGGCCCACCGGCCAGTCGTGGCGTGTCGACGAGACTTACCTCAAGCTGCGCGGCAAGTGGGTCTATCTTTACCGGGCGGTGGATCGGGCAGGTAAGACGGTCGACTTCATGCTCAGCGCCAGGCGTGACGTGAAGGCGGCAAAAGCGTTTTTCAGGAAGGCAATCAAACATCAAGGCCAGCCGCCGAAGACCATCACGCTTGATGGCTACGCCGCCTCGCACCGCGCCGTGCGCGAGATGAAGGCCGATGGCTTGCCGCCGGAGGACACGACGGTCCGATCCTCGAAATATCTCAATAATCTGGTCGAGCAGGACCACCGCAACATCAAGTCCCGGACGAAAGTCATGCTCGGCTTCAAACGTTTCCGGAACGCAGCGATCAATCTCTCAGGTATTGAACTGGTACATCGTATTCGCAAGGGCCAATTCAGCCTCGCGAAACTCCGCCTCAAAGATACCGCTGCGCCCGCTGTCTGGATGGCCGTCCTGTCTGCCTGATCAGGTATCCTTTATATAACAAAATATCTCGTCCATATCGACTATTTGCACCAGAGCCAGCTGGTGTTGCATGACCGCGTCAGCGATGAAAGTCCTGTTTATCTATCTAAAAGTAGTGTTTAACAATCGCAGTATTTGCCTGTCACTGTCGCCAATGTTTGCGCTCGCGTATCTTCCCGTAAGATGCGGCGTACATACAGTACCCGTCTTATTCCCCGGTTATTAATAGGTTGAAGAATAATTAGTTGTACGATTCGCCTCTCTCGCATAGAATGTCATTTTTTGTTGCAACGGCTTCAGCAAGCCCCTGTCCGCACGCAAACGCTCGCAGCGGGACCTGGAGAGTTGGGATTTCTGCGGAACAGGCCTGACGCACGGGACATTTTTGAGATAGCAGGAATCGGCGTGCCGGACGTCCCGGCGCCGTTGCCCATACACAGACTGCGCGCGCTGGCATCGAACATCGGATGTCGACGGGCAGGGACAGGCTGTCAACAACGAGCGAAAGACCATGAGCGAAGGCGTATACGGAGAGCAGGCAACCGGGCGGGTGACCCACAGCCTGTTGCGACTCAGCACGGCGATGCGAAGCCAAGCATGGGAGTGGGCGGAAGGGGCGGGTCTGACGCCGACACAAGGCGAAATCCTGGTGCTGCTGATGCAGCGCAAGGGGCCAATGCGTCTCGGGGAAATCGCACGCGAAACCGCGCTGACTGCCGCGACGACGAGCGACGCCGTCAGCACGCTGGAAACCAAGGGCCTGGTGGAAAAGCGCCGCGCGCTCGATGACGGTCGCGCGCTCGCCCTGCGCCTGACGGCGCGCGGCCGCACCGCCGCGAAGCGTGCCGCGCAATGGCCGGACTTCCTCGCGAAGGCCGTCGGCAAGCTGCGCGACGAAGAGCAGTCGCTCTTCTATCGCACGCTGCTCAAGACAGTCCGCCAGCTCGAAGCGCAGGGCGATATTCCGCCGCACCGGATGTGCGTGACCTGCGTGCACTTCGAACCGGGCAAGAATCCGAAGAAGACGCTGCACCATTGCGCGCTGCTCGATCTGTCGATGGCGGATACCGATCTGCGTCTGGACTGTTCGGTGCACGAAACCGCCGATGCCGCGACGCAGAAAAAGACCTGGAAGATCTTCGCGCAGCAAGGCTGAGCCCGCACTGCGAAGCCGGCCGCTGGTGGCCCGATGGGCGCTGTCCGGCCGGCCGATCTTGCGCCGCCTCTGGGTTGGGACACCGCGTCTTTAGTCAACCTGACGGTGGGATTCGTCGATGAATCACCCAGTTCCGCTCATCCGGCAAACTTCACCGTCCTGGCCGCGGCGATCGTCACCTCCCTGGGCTCTGGTGTGATGGAGACTCCCGTTAAACGGCGAGAGATGTATATCAAGTGGACGAGTCGTGATGTTCACGGCAAGCGAGCGTTCATCACATCAGAACCTCATTTTTCACGGCGGCGCCTGAATTCCCAAGGCATAGCCTGTGCAGCCAGGATATCCTGGCCTGACCAACCGGCCCGTCACGTCTCAAGTAGCTCGAGCCCGTTTTCGGCACACCATTGCCTCAGCGCCCTTTCGACAGAGTCGGCTTCAAACGAATACCACAGATCGAGAACACCTTCGCGCTCCAGCAAATTCTTGAAGCGCGCGTAAGCCCCTTGCCGTCGGAAAAATCCTTCGACCTGGTCGTAGCACGCAGGCAACTCCTGTGCGACAAACCGCAAGGCGACCCTTTTTCCAAGATCGAGATCGTTCTTATGCGGTATCGCAAGGTACCGGTCCGAAGTTTCAAGGTCGTCAGGCATTTCCTCGTCGAAGGCGTCGTTGGATTCAGATGTCCAATAGACCTTGCCCGTATCGAGCGAGACATGCGCGTTATGCTCCATCGGCGCCGCGTAGTTAACGAAGTCGAAGGCCATAGAAAGATCGTCGAGTTTGACGTAGCACAAAACAAAGATGTCAATTCGGTTTCCTTATAGAGACTGGATTCCACGCGCCAAATTGATAATCATTGAAAGGCCTCCTGGCCGCCCAGAGAAGGGGGCGGCCAGGGTCTAGAGTTGGGATGCAACGCTCAACCGACCCCGTTCAGGAGGCTGAAATGAAGTTTAGTGGAATTGATCTGCACTCGAACAACGCCGTGGTCGCCGTGATCGACGACCAGGATCGGGTGCTGTACTGCAAGCGGCTGACCAATGATCTCGGACTGATTGTGGCAGCGCTCGCGCCTTATCAGGCTGAGCTAGAGGGAGTGGTGGTGGAGGCGACGTTCAACTGGTACTGGCTCGTTGACGGACTGATGGCTGCCGGCTTCGCCGTACATCTGGCCAATACCGCCGCGATCAAGCAGTACGAAGGCCTGAAGTATGCCGGCGACGAACGTGACGCGGTGTTCCTGGCTCACATCTTCCGTCTTGGACTGCTACCTGAAGGCTATATCTACCCACCACAGGAACGCGCGTTGCGCGATCTCGCCCGCAAGCGGCTGCAACTTGTCCAGCAACGAACTCTGCACATCCTGAGTATTGAGAGCCTGCTGGCCAGACAGATCAACCTGCGGATGAACGGCGAACACATCCAGCGAATGGACGATGCAGCGGTACATGCACTTGCGCTACCGCCGCATGTCGAGCGCGCGATGATGGCCAACATGGCGGTGCTGCGCACGTTGTGCAGCGAAATTACTGCACTTGAGACGATCCTGCGTCAGGAGGCACAGCTACGCCCCGAGTTCGAGACCCTGAAGAGCACGCCCGGCATCGGCAACGTGCTCGCTGCCACGATCATGCTTGAGACCGGCACCATCACGCGGTTTGCCGACGTCGGCCACTTCAGCTCCTATTGCCGATGCGTTGACAGCAAGCGGATCTCGAACGGCAAGAAAAAGGGCGAAGGCAACGTCAAGAACGGCAACAAGTATCTCGCCTGGGCATTCATCGAAGCCGCTGCAGTCGCGCTGCGTTGCTGCCCGCAGGCAAGACGCTTTTATGAACGCAAGAAGGCAAAGCGCCTGCCGGTGGTCGCGATGAAGGCACTCGCGCACAAGCTGGCGCGTGCGGCCTATTACATGATGCGTGACGGCAAACCCTTCGAGGTTAAACGATGCTTTAGCTAAGTTTGGCGGGGGGCCGAGAGCCCGGTAAAGTTGTTGGCGTCAAACCATTGAATTGATTGTGCCTGGCCCCCGGCCATCCCGATGCAGCGAACCCTGAGACGCCCAGACCATGAGCCGACAGCAGTCTGGTGCCCGCTTGCGGGTAACCATGGAATTGACGTGTATTCCTTTGGACATTGGCCTGGCACCGACGATTTTCTGGAGCTCGAATGAGCCAGGGGCGACGGCCAGAACACCGGCACTCGCCTTGATCCCGATGGGTGACTGGTGCGGATCAGTTCCGTAGCCAGACGATGAGAAACCGGACGCGTCATCAAGCTTCGTATCACCCAGGATGGCTAAAACGATTCTACAACGCTGCAAGGCCTGACCCTTGAGGGGATAGATATATCCCTTTACTCCGGCCTTTCAATGGGTGACGACTTTATTTGCACTCTCAAGAGAGCGTGCAAAACTTGGGGAGGTCGATTTCGTCAGGGCTCCATGACTCACGGCATGATTGCACGGTCTGTGCTGTCCGCTGGCCAGCGCCCGCCTGCCGACGTTAGCCCGATGGATTTGCCGTAACGCGAGTCGGCAATCTTGAGCGCCGAGATGCGATGGGACGAGAATTCCCCGTTCAAAACCGCGACTCTGACCCGTGCCATGCAGTGCGCCCCTTCGTCAGTCCAGCGCATCTGTCGTTTCTTGGCCATACGGTAGCTGACAACGTGGTTCACCGCAGACTCGGCGATGCTGCTGCTGATCGGCAGGCCCTTGCGATGCCGGGCGCCGTAGTTGACCAACGTGCGCGCGTTGTTCTTGAGGTAACTGGAGATGGTGTTCAGATTCCACCACAAAGCGTTTTGAATTCGTATCCCTCCCTCTACAGGAGCCGACTGCCCAGTGCCTTGATCCGCTCCAACGCCTTGCTACCCTTTCCATGCCAGACTATATGAACGCGTCCCGCTTGCAACAGCTTTTTTGTGATCCGACAGACAGGGATGGGCTGCATCTCTATATCCGGCCTCGTTGCAGCCAGTCATGTCCGCTGCGGGCCCCTATGAAATGCGCTGACTCGCACCTCATTCCAACCACGAGCTCGAAGCTCCTTCTGGCATACAGGTTGTCGGGTAAGCGCGTGCTGTTGCCAGCACGCGCTCCCCTAAGAACCGGACGGGCAAGTCGCCTTGCATCCGGCTCAAGCCATTCTTCAGCACCATGGGGTGGCACCGGACAGCCTGACGGAACGTTTCGCGGTTCGACGGCGGGCAAAGTAGGTCGTCCATGCCGGGTCAAACGGATTGGCCGGTCCACGAACCTTTACGTGACGCGCAATCGCGACCGTCATTGCTCGGAACAGCCAAAGGCTGGCGGTGCTGCTGCCAGCCGGACCCTTCGTCGCAAAGTCCCAAGACCTTGGTCCGTTTGTCCGGAAGTATCTCCTCCTGACCCACCGTGCTCCTTTCGTGGGATGCCTACGCGTTGCCCACTTCCAGAGCAGTCGCCAGACGTGCGAGTCGATCAATGAGAAGGTCGCTTTCGCCACAACATGACGGTGATACATCACCCATCCGCGGATAACCGGGTTGAGTTGCTGTATCAACGATTCCTGGGTGGCGCTCGCGTTACCCTTGATGATTCCCCTGACTTTCTCAAGCAGCGATTTGACGCTCTTCCTCGCTGGTTTGATCAGCAGTTTGCCGTCGTACTTGCGCACATTCTGGCCAAGGAAATCGAAACCCTCCGCTATATGCGTGATCCGGGTTTTCTCATCCGCGAGCTCTAACCCACGCTCGGCCATGAAGCGCCGGATCGCAGGCAGAACTCTGGATTCGAGCACTTCTTTCGAAGTGCTGGTCACCACAAAATCATCGGCGTAACGGATAACATTGAGTTTGGCCTTGCGGCGCGCGAGTTCCGATCCACCCACGCTTGCATATACTGCAGCCTCAAGTCCATCTAACGCCATGTTCGCGATCACGGGTGAGACGATACCCCCTTGGGGTTTACCGGCCCGGGTCTCGAACCGGGTTCCCTCATCAATGTATCCGGCCTGAAGCCACTTGCGCAGGATGACCTTATCCATCGGAATGTGTTCGAGAAACCAGGAGTGACTAAAGTTGTCGAAACAGCCCCGGATGTCACCTTCTAGAATCCACTCCGGTGAGGCACGCCTCGCCAGAGCGATGAAGCACTGTTCGATGGCATCGGCCGTCGAGCGTTCGGGCCGAAAGCCGTAGGAATTTGGGTCCGCCAGTGTCTCCGCGACGGGTTCCAGTGCGAGTTTTCATAAAGCCTGCATCGCCCGGCACCGCATACAGGGAATTCCTAACGGACGCTTCTTTCCATTACTCTTGGGAATATAGATTCGCCGCAGCGGCATCGTCCGATAACCACAATGTCGTAGCGACAGCATTCCTTTCCATCTGGCCGCCGGAGATGACCAGATCCTGCCGTCCACCCCCGGCGTTCTCTTGCCGCGGTTTTCTGTCACACGCCTGACGGCCAGCATCTTGCCGCCATGCGAGCGGGTCAGCAGATGTTGCAAGGCTTTCACCTTGCCCCACCGGCTTTCCCGGGTTGCCTTGGCGATACGCACCTGAAGTCGTTTCACCTCTGCCTCGATGTGCAGCCAGTTGGTCTGGTCCCACATCTGCGCAGCGCGCGAGGACGCACCAGCGCCCGACACTTTCGTATCGCACGCCGTCATCTGCTTTTCCTCGTATAACGATTGGTCAAGGTTCTCTCGCCATGAATGACCGCGCGGAAGTCTGCT
>NZ_JARESU010000255.1:0-6506 GCF_046027075.1 Paraburkholderia sp. RL18-085-BIA-A
TCAGTGGTACGTGGAAGAGCGTTGCGGATTTCCCGTTTCTTTCACGAATTCGACGCAACGGCTTCGTACCATTTGGTACCTGATCACTGTTGCGTGAATCAATGGCATTTCTACAGTTGTCGGATCCGCTGGTGCCGCCGCACCTCAGAAGTCCCACGCTGGTGAGCGAAGCCGCCGTTCCGCGATACTGGGCGAACATCTGGTCGATTGTTTCGATGGGTCATCTGGCCGCATCGACCCAGACGGGCAAGCTTCGGTACATTGAAGATCTGTATCAGCATGCGGACCGGTTGCTGGGACCGAGCGGTCTCGATGACGCGCTGGCGGACATGAACGATGCCGCGCTGGCCGATGTGCTCGAATCGTGGTTTGTCTCGATCAGGAACCGGCCACGCATCACGCGAGCCGACGAGCTGCGCTGGCATGCGGGCCTGGGATTTGTGACAGATGTGCTGACGTGGCTTTCCAGGAGCCGCATTCCAGATGACCGGCTACGGGACATCGAGGCGCGCCTGCACAGGCTCTCAACGTTGTACGGCCAATTACACGTCCGGAAAAGCAGGCAGACGGAGATGATCCGCTCGTTGCCTGCCGTGGTGGTCGAGGCGCTATACGATCTGCTGGACCCCGTGTCAAGCCGGAACCCATTCAGGCATGCAAAGACCCGCTGGCGTATTTACATTGCTTTCATTCTGATGTTGCACCAAGGTCTGCGGCGCGGGGAGTTGCTGCTCCTGGCGGCCGACGCCGTCAAGACAGGATTTGACCGAAAACGGCAGACGCTGCGCCACTGGCTCAACGTGCAGCAAAATGAGTACGACGCCGACACGGATGGTTCGATCGACTCGCGCTACTCGAAGCCGAGCATCAAAACAGCCCATTCTGTTCGTCAGATGCCGGTCAGCCCGGTGACGGCGCAGCTGGTTCAGACGTACATCGAGAACTATCGCGGTCGCCCTGGCCACCCCTTCCTGCTCAATTCGCATTTCGACAGCCCGCTCGCGACGGAATCGCTGACGAAAGCGTTTCGCGAGATATCGAACGCGTTGCCTGACGCCGTACGCCGGGAATTGCGCGATCGCACTGGAAAGGCTTCTGTGATGCCACACGACCTGCGCCACACAGGCGCTGTTGTCCGGTTACAGCAGCTGATCGATAACGGCGATTCGATGGATGAGGCGCTTCAGAAGATGCGCACGTTCTTCGGCTGGTCGAAAAAATCTGTGATGCCCTTGCGCTACGCGCGGGCCGTCTTCGAAGAGCGGCTCGCTGACGTCTGGAACGACAGCTTCGATGACCGGGTGGCGTTGCTGCGCGCCATCCCAAAGGGGCTCTGACCATGCGGTCGCCCCATCGTCGCGACGGCGCAGATGTTGCCGTTGAGGCAGGGCAACTGATTATCGATGTGGTCTCGCGACTCCCTGCTCTTCCTCCTGTCATCCGCTACTACGACGAGTTTGATGACGCTACCCGTTCGATACCTGCGCCTGCCGATGCAACGGTGTTCGAGCTGTTGATATACGGGCGACCGCACAGGCTGGACTTCGATCGTTATCCAGGCGCATACGCCATGCTGGTGAAGCAGCTCTTCCTGTATCTGCTGGGGGAAGATCTCCACGTCGTTTCGGCCTTCAAGGCGGCAAGTGGAGCGATGCACTTCCCGGTTACTGAAGTCGAAAAGCTGATCGATGCCGGCCCCCTCAACATTAGCCGCGAATGGACTGTCATGCGCGCACGCGATCTGCCTCAGGACGCGTACCGGTTTGGTAAAACGCTGCTACGGTTGCTTTGTGCTCACCGGCTTGGCGGCTGGTCTCCAACATTTGCGGAATTCATCCGCTCTTCCCTGCCCGGCCCTGCGAGCGACGCCTACGCGGGAGTGCGTTCCGGCGACGTCTTCCTGTCGGCCGACGAAGAGGCTGCGATCGTGCGGCATCTTGACGAGGTGGTTTCGGTTCTCATGTCGCCAGTGAAAACGCCGTTAGCGTACGAGGACGTCTGCGACGCTGGCATGTTGCTGTGCGCCTACCAGTTCGCCATGCGCCCGATCCAGATTGCGATGCTGGGCATGCGAAATGTCCGCATCTGGCAGGATGCGCAGGATGGACCGCCGACGGTTCATTTAACCTTCCATATGGCCAAGCAGCGAAGCGACTCGAAAAGAAAGCCGCTTACACGCCGCGTCAAACGTGAGTGGGTTTCGATCTTCGTTGTGCTCAATACATGGCGACGGTCTGAAGGGGCCGCTGGCGCTGCGCGCTTCTTTACTGTCCAGTCGAACTACGAGGCTGGGGCCCGGATTGCCGCGCTCGTCAGGAAACTGATCGGCTCGGATGACCTCGGTACGGCCACGGATTTGCGGCACACCGCAGCGCAACGGCTCGTTGACGCTGGTGCAACTCATGAGGAACTTGCGGAATTCCTGGGGCATTCGCATGCCCAGAGGGGGCTGGTGTACTTTGCGACATCAGCCTCCCACGCGGAACGGGTCAACCGGGCGCTCGGCGCGTCGGACATATACCGGCGTGTGGCGAAAATTGCGCACGACCGGTTCATCCTCCCGGAAGAGCTCACCCTTCTTAAAGGTGAGCAACAGATCGCTGGTGTCCCTCACGGCATTCCGATTGCCGGTATCGGCGGATGCTCTTCGGGACAGCCGGCCTGCCCCTATAACCCGGTCACGTCGTGCTATGGATGCAGGAAGTTCATGCCGTTGCACGACAGGTCGATGCATGAGCGGGTGCTGGCCGCCATGCGCGAAGTGGTTGTGTTCTTCGACCGGAGCTCCCGCGGCGATACACGGTCGCCGGCCTACCTGCAGCTGCAACGCACGATCGCTGAGATCCAGACGGTCATTGACGAACTGGAAGGCGACGATCAATGAAACCACACTACTGCGCGTTCATCGAGCTGGGCAAAACGCTGGCCCGTGAGAAAGGCCTGTCGTGGGACATGCCTCTCGATGAAACAGGTGCCGCACGCGACGGTGTCGGCTGGAATCTGACCGCTATTGCCAATGACGTTCCGCCACCGACGCATTATCTGCGAGACCTTGGGGCTGATGCGAAGGCGCTGGCGATCATCAACGCAGAGCGCGCCGAGTGCGACCTGACGCCACTGGCACGCCAACCGCTGTCTCCCGCATGGCAGGACCTGGTCAAGGCAGCAGTGGCCGAACAGTTGCTGTTCAAACGGAACACCACCGGACACGTCATGCAAAACATCGCGCGGCCGCTAAGGGTAATTGCTACATGCGTGGACAGGGAGCCATGGCAACTGACCGTCGACGATCTGCGTCTGGCGATCCGCGTCGGAAAGGCGATCCAGGCCACAGGGAAGCTGGGAGACCTGGTGGCCGGCATCATCAAAATAGTGTTCGACGCCCAGCATCTCTGCGATGCTGGTCAGTTGTACTCGTCGCTTGCCGTTCCCCGCATGAAAATGAAAAGTGCGATCAAGGCGAAGCATACCTGGTCGCAGGAGGAGTTGCGCACTGACCTCGATGCGCGCAAGCGGGCTGAGCGAATGCCGGAGCGCCGGGCGTTCTGGGAGCTGACCCGCATCGTGATGACCGAAAAGCCGCGTACGTTCATGGACGATCTGCGGTTCGCCGCGATACGGACAATGATCGTGACGGGGCTCCGTATAGGAGAAGCCACGCTACTACCGGTTGACTGGAAGCGTGAGCGAACTTACGTCGACGTGAAGGGGCGCCCTGCCAGTGAATCCGGTGGCATCTCAACGTCGCTCATGATTCGCCACCTCGCCGAAAAGCAACAGATCGAGGAGTCGGATAGCCGTGTTCTGTTCGAGAATGCCCAGCCTGTTCCAGACATGTTCCGGCAATTGCTTACCGACACGCTCGATCACGTCGCGAAGCTCACGAAGCCGCTGCGCGCGACGCTGAAGTTGCAGTGCGAGACCGGTCGGCTACTGCCCTGGTATCGGGCCAATGACGTCGTGCCGTTCACGGAGGCGTATGTGCGGCTGATGGGCAACCCGTTCTGGCTGGACATCGAGCGCGAGCCGTTCATCGAACGTTATCGGAAAAGGTTCGATCCTGATGTGCTGATCGACCTGCAGCGATATCAGGCAGAAAGACCCGGGAATGGTCCGATCGCGCTGGATATGGCGGTATATCAGTTCGGAAAACGCCTGCTCGACAGGATGCGTGACGGGCAAATCGCATTGCGCTTCCGACGTGCTGATGGCAAGGTCATCGGAGTCCGTGAGCGCATGGGCTGGCATCACACCTACCTTCGCATCGACGAGCTCGAGGAACATATCCGCTCCACGACACCGACGAAGGTCTCAGATACAACGCCGCTGCCACTTGCAGTCGGGGTCTTGCAACCATGGGAATTCCTGTTCGTTCAGCCGAAGCGCTCGCTTGCTGAAGAACGGAACGACGGGCTCTGCGACGTTACGCGTTTCATGGCAGTGAGCCGCCCGGATCCACGCTTTATTGGCATCGGGCTTGGCTACGACAAGGCAGTGCCGTCGTTGTTCGAGAAGTATGGAGAGACCGCCGAAGACAGGGCTTTGAAAATAGAGCCACACATGCTGCGTCACTTGCAAAACACCGAACTGTTCCGCCTGGGCGTGGCCGATACGATCATCTCGAAGCGCTTCAACCGGCGCAGCGTCGCACAGAGCTACGAGTATGACCATCGCAGTCTTGCAGAAGACCTCGACCAGATCGAAATCCCGCAGGACATCGAGGTCATGCTCGGCGAGAAGGCCAGCACGGTAGCCCGGCTCATCAAGGGTGGTAAGGCCAACGGCCCGATCGTTGATGCGTTCCGGCGCATTCAGGCAATAGAGGGCGACGCTGCCGCGTACGAGTACCTGCGCGCCGAAGCGGACGGCTTCCATGCCACGCCGTACGGGCACTGCCTGAATTCGTTCACGGTTGACCCCTGCCCCAAACACCTCGAATGCTTCGCGGATTGCCGCCACCTCTCGGCGACCGATCTGCCGGAGAACCGGCAGAACCTGATCCAGCTCGAGGGCAAGTTCAAGCTCGCGCTGGAAACGATCAAGGCCAGGCCATCGACCAGCACTGGATGGAGGAACCAGCTCGACCACGCGGAGACGCGGCTAGCCGGCGTCCAGAAGCTTCTTGCAACACCATCGGGCAAACGTCCCTTCCCTGACGGCGTTGACCTGTCACTGCCGCGGCAACGTGGAGTACTTGATGACTGAACCGAACGGGTCCGGCAACGACGCAATGCGCGCGATTCTCGAAGCGTTGCTCGCCGATGATGAAGACATTACAGCTCGCGCTGTCGCGCGCTTGCACCCGTCCATCAACGCAGCATCGTCAATTACGCGCAGCGAACCGCGGAGCACGTTGCTCGCTGAATATCAGCAGCGGCAGGCCGCATACCGCCGCTGGCGCGGCCGCGTTGGCAAACGGTCTGGCGCCGACACCGCAGCGTCGCTCACCGACAAGGACATCCGGATTGCAGAACTCGAAGCCACCGTGCAACTGCTGACGGCTTCCCACCTTGCAATGTTGCGCGCGGTTGGCGAACTGGGCGGCTTCAGCAAATGGGCCAGATTCTATGCACAGTATCGCGACGCACGCGACAGACTTGCGAAGCTTGGCGCGATACCTGAGGCGGCAGTATCTTCAATGCCGGCAGACAGCCCGAAGCACCGGGAAGATACAAGGCGGCGATGACTGTCTGCGTGGCGTGATAGTGTTTGCATGATCGCCACAGCCACGAAATGGCTGCGGTTCGGCGGCGGAAGCCGCCTCTCTCCCGAAAGGAGTACGAAATGTCTTACCCACCCTGCTTCCAGACATTGCACGATGAGCCCGGCCCCGTCGGATACCTCGGGCGAGGTACGCATTATTCTGTTTTACGCGTACCGACGTGGCACGACGAACTGATGAACCAGATTCAGTACGGCAGGTTCCTCGACTTCGCAATTATCTGGGACGAAGATCACGACGACCGGGTGCTCGATGCGATCCTGATCATGTACCTCACTGGCCTGCTTGCACCGGTGCGATTCATCGGCGAACGCAAAGGCGTGCTCTCAGTGCTGCTTGCACCCGCAACCGTCAAGACTTGGGACGATGACACGTTCCAGCGATATTGCGAGGACGTCGCCGACGTATGCGCCCATCTTGATGATCCGTGGACAGCAGAAATCAACAACATGGATAGCACACAGCATTCGATCATCCAGGCGCCTGCTGAAAACGTCGCGACCTATCTGAAGAACATCGACATGCTGTGGCAGCTCGGAACGCGGTCTACCCTTCCTGCCTAGGCAGCACGGATTCGCAACAGCATCCGATCATGCGATGCCACGACCAGGCCGCCGCTGTTGCGCAGTCGCACGCCCAACCGCGCAACAGACGGTGCACTTCGGTGATGCAACAGCCCTTCAGCGAATAGCGGCGCCTGTGGATAACTTCCCCGCTATAAATAAAGGGAAGAGTTGAAGAACAAACCTTCGCAACACGATGCCCGAGGTGCCAAGAATCACCA
>NZ_JARESU010000256.1:0-6453 GCF_046027075.1 Paraburkholderia sp. RL18-085-BIA-A
TGTTTTTTGCGACCATCTCGAACATGACTGAATTGCAATGTTGACGCCATGCACTCGTCAGAGTCGCGCATCTAAACTCCTTCTAACGAATCTCCATTAGTAACCACGAAAAGGTTGGTTAGCGTCTCCTCGATACGGTGACAGCAGCTGTGAAGAAGCCAAGAACTTTGAGAGTCTGCCGATCAGGATGCGGCTACCCTCAGGCGTGGCCGACGCCTATCCAGTGGGATGGTGATGTTGCTGGTACTGCTGTGCCGCGGGGGCGAGACATGGTCCGTCTATAATCTGATCCGCCGAAGATTGGCAACGGTAAGCTGATTGCGGATCAAGCGGGCGCTCACGTATAGGCCGGTGTCGGCGCAGGTCCTGGGCGTTTCCAAACTCGCGGGCGTCAGCATCGCTGCCGTCTGACGATGGTAGCAGTCGGATTCGCCAAGTTGCGCCGATGATGCGCGACTTCTTCATGCTCGCTCCTTCGAAGCGGGGCGCATAATGCCGGCCGTCATCGGCATGGTCGGTCTGCAGACGGCGTCGGGTTTGTGATGATTGGCGCGGCGGCGTTGAATTCATTCTGTGCGGCGCTGTTCGCCGGTAAGCCGGAGTTTGGCAACTTCCGGTGCCGGTCATGCTGTCGATTATCTTGACCGCCTCGGTGATGAGGCGGGACATAAGTGGTGAAATAATTGTCGCGGTACTCGGCGGCGGCACACTATTGGCCGTCAACGGCTACGTCGCGCGTTCTCGTGATTCGCTAGCATCGCCGGCGAACCAGCAGACGGCGCAGACGAACATGCCGTAGACGTACGCGATGCGTGGCGCATGCCGGCCGGGTGGACGAACTGTCGGAGTAGAACCTCACACTGACAAAGCACCCCGGATGTGCGTACTGCACGGCTATCTTGTGTTAGCGAAGTGCCCGGTCCTCGCGAATATCGCGCAGATTACGTTTAGCAGTCCAAAGTAGCTTGCCACTGCAAGATTGAGTCACATGTGCGCATGCCTAGGGCATGACTATCGCGATCATTAGAAATGGTCATTGGACCACTCGAATGCACCGGCATAGCATTCGGCGCACCGTTAGCGAAGCCGCAAGTATTAACCATCCCCCGGAGCCAATATGCAACATGCATCTAAAGTCTTTAAAAGAACGCTTCTGTCCGTTGTCTTGAGCGCCACGATGTTGCCGCCTGTCTTTGCAGCCAACTTGACCCGCGACAATGGATCTCCTGTTGGAGACAATCAGAATTCGGAAACAGCCGGTCCTGAAGGTCCCGTGCTACTGCAGGATTCGCATCTGGTTGAAAAGCTGCAGCGTTTCGATCGCGAGCGTATTCCCGAACGTGTCGTTCATGCGCGAGGAACAGGTGCCTTTGGCGACTTCGTTCCAAGTCCGATCTATCCGACCTGACAACGGCACAGGTCTTCTCGCCAGGCAGTAAAACGCCGGTATTCGTGCGGTTTTCAACGGTGATGGGCTACCGCGGATCTCCCGAACAAGCACGCGATCCCCGCGGTTTTGCCATCAAGTTCTACACCGGGCAGGGCAATTGGGACATGGTTGGCATTAACTGGCCGATCTTCTTCATTCGCGACGCGATCAAGTTCCCTGACTTCGTCCACGCTAACAAGCCCAGCGCGGTCACAGGCGTTCAGGACGCCAATCTGGCCTTTGATTTCTTTGCGCATACGCCCGAAGCGACCAATATGCTCGCGCATCTTTATAGCGACGAGTGCATGCCCGATTCTTACAGGCACATGGACGGATTTGGAGTACATGCCTTTAAGTTCGTGAATGCGAAGGGCGAGGTGCACTACGTCAAGTTCCACTGGGTCAGCGATCAGGGCAAGAAGGATTTGCGTCCCGGTGAAATCGCCGCATCCATTGGTGCGGACTGGAACCTGATGACCAACGATCTCTACGGCGCGATCCGTAAAGGCGATTTCCCGAAGTGGGATCTGTATGTCCAGATTCTCAAGCCGTCGGATCTGAACAAGTTCTCTTACGATGCGCTTGACGACACCAAGGAATGGCTTGGTGTACCTGAGCGGAAGGTCGGCACAATGACGCTGAACCGCGTGCCCGACAACTACTTCGAGTCCACCGAAGAGTCCGCGTTTGCGCCGTCGCGACTGGTTCCTGGCATTGAACCGTCGGAAGACAGGATGCTTCAGGGCCGTCTGTTCGCGTACGCCGATACGCAGATGTACCGACTGGGTGCGAACTTCAATTCGCTTCCGATCAACCGGCCGCTGGCTGAAGTCCACAACAACAATCAAGATGGAAAAATGAACGCGAGCGGCCGTACCGGCGACGTCAACTATGAGCCGTCGGGGATCAGCGAGCTAAGCCAGAACCCGAAATTCAAGTACGTGCAGACGCCATTGTCCGGAACGACGCAGCAGATCGCGATTCACAAGAAGCAGAATTTCCGGCAAGCGGGCCAGTATTTCGAAAGTCTGACTGAGCAAGGCAAGGGCGATCTCGTCACCGCGCTGTCCGGCGACTTGAGCCATGTCACGAACGAAGACAACAAATACACGATGCTGTCTTACTTCAACAGGGCCGATCCCGACCTGGGCGCGCGTCTGATCCGTGCGCTGAACGCGGACGGTTCGAAGGTGAAGACATTGTCGGCGAAGCTGTCCGACGAGTAATTTCAGGCAAGCTTGATTCGCCTTTAGTCGTCACCGCTAACAAGAGGCACGCCGCTAAACCAGCGTGCCTCGTCTCACGGAAACATCTGGTATGAAGGAGCTCGGAAACTTTGGCATTGCATGGCGTTCCATCGCTAGCGTGGCTGCATGTGCAGTGGTTTTGGCAGGATGCGCATCGGAAGTCACGACTGCTCCTGCTCTGCATCTGGACGCGAGCCAGCACGTCGCCGCGCATCAATACGACAAGGAATGGTTCAACGCTGCACGAGAGGGGAGATGGGACATTCTCGATGCGTTGCTCAAGGCGGGCTACCCAATTGAAAGCGTCAATTCGAGCGGCTACACGGCGCTCATTCTTGCTGCCTATGACAATCATCCCGATACGCTCGACAAGCTGATGGCCGCCGGCGCCAATGCGTGCGCAGCCGACCATAACGGCAATACGGCTTTGATGGGCGTCATTTACAAAGGCCAACTCGACATAGCAAGGACGCTCTTGCAAGCGCGCTGCGACGTTAACGCAACCAATAACGCGGGCGAAACCGCACTTGCTTTCGCCGCGCTTTTTGGACGCTTTGGCTTGTTCGATGACCTAATCGCGCATGGCGCGGACCCGGATCATGCGGACGCGCGGGGAAACACTGCCCTCGCGACCGTTCAAGTGCAAGGCAATCTGGCGGCGATGGAAGCGCTTAGAAAAGTCGGTGCGACGCACTGATTTACTTGCCACAAATGTTAGACATGTCGCTTTTGTCTGTCTGCTCGGCATTGTCACGTTGCCGGCAAGTTGCCGGCAAGTTGCCGGAAATGCGGCGACAGTTGCGGGTATGAAACGAACCGACTTGCAGCAAAGCGCACCTGCCAACGACGCTATCTCCTACTCGGGATACCGCTTCCCGGCCGACGTGATCAGCTACGCAGTGTGGCTGTACTACCGTTTTCCGCTGAGTCTGCGCATGGTCGAGGAGTTGCTTGCTGCGCGCGGCATTGAACTCACTTACGAGACTGTGCGACGCTGGTCAGTGAAGTTCGGCCTGGGCATTGCCCGACGCATACGCTCTACTGCGCTAGCCGCAGGCGACAAGTGGCACCTCGACGAAATGGTGGTCACCATCAACGGCAAGAAGCACTGGTTGTGGCGCGCGGTGGACCAGCACGGTGCGGTGCTTGATGTACTGGTGCAAAGCCGGCGCGACAGGCATGCGGCCAAACGGCTCATGCGAAAGCTGCTCAGGAAGCACGGACGCGCACCGCGCGTTTTGATCACCGACAAGCTCAAGAGCTACGGTGCGGCAAACCGGGACTTGGGACTGAATGTTGAGCACCGACAGCACAAGGGATTGAACAACCGGGCGGAGAACTCGCATCAGCCAACGCGGGTACGCGAGAAGGTGATGCGCCGTTTCAAATCAGCACGTCACCTGCAGCGATTTACCTCGGTTCACGATCAGGTGGCCAACCTGTTCATGCACTGCCGCTTCAACACGAACGCGCAAGAGAAGCGCGCCGAACGCACGCAAGCCTTCGAGGCATGGGAGGCTGTGACTGGACATTCGATGCTTGATCGTCTTGCTGCATAATATAGGATTCCGTATGTTCTATGAATTAGATCGCTCGACCTTTGATAATGTGACAGTACCCGAACGTCGGCTACGTTCAGGTACCGGCCATTGAGATACATGCTCGATCCGGCAAGTCCTCGGCCTTGGCCGACATTCGCACCTCGGCGCATATGAGTCAGCTATGGAGCGAATTCCTGACATTCGCATATGCACTTGGGGCCAAAGTCTTCAGCGTTCTGAATGGCTGATTGGCGCCGGATGCATGGGATTACGCGTATGATCCCGACTTCCGAATTCACGGCCGACGTCTCTGGTCGGTAACCGCTCCGCGTCGTGCTTTATCTCTTCAAGGTGAGAACCATGTTCAGGAATTTTTTGCAATTAGGCTTTGCGACCGTCGTAGTATCAATACTTGGGGCGTGTGCGACGGCGCCTGCAGGTCCAGCCAGTTCTTCCATCGACCCGCCTCAGGGCGAGCGCGTGATGACGTTGGTAGCGTCTGGTGTGCAGACTTATTCGTGTGAGTTCGACGCGCAGCATCATCTGGGATGGGTGTTCAGGAGCCCACAAGCGACGCTGTTCGACATGAGCGGCCGCGCCGCGGTCCGGCACGGCGCCGGGCCGTCCTGGGAAGCGGAAGACGGAAGCCGGATTGTAGGGCGTGTGCTCGCACAGCGTCCCAGCGAAACTTCGGCAAGCATACCGCAACTGTTGCTCCAAGCTCATAGCACGTCCGGTATCGGCACATTGTCGGCTGTCCGGTATGTGCAGCGAGTGCATACCGTTGGAGGGTTGATGCCGGGCGCACCATGTTCGACGGAACACGAAATCGGTAGCTCGCCCTATCTTGCGGATTATGTTTTCTATCGGTAGTAGCACGCGTTTTTTTACGGACGTTTTCGTCAAACTGAACGGAAACTCGCTCTCGTGAGCACTTCGCGTATCAGAATCATTGCCGGATGCCCATGGTGACGAGCGTCTGGTAACGAAATTTCAGCATTCAGGCCATCGTCGTCAATGACCGCCCGCGGCGGTCGTGACGCCTTTCGTGCCGAGCGTTGTGCTTGAGGTTCTGTCGCATTAACGCGCTGATGTAGAATTGGACGGGCGAAATTTCGGAAGCGAAGCGTGGGAAAGCCGACAAAAACGAAGACCGATCGAAAGGCGCTGCCTGCTGGGATCGCCAAGGTTTTGAAGCGGCTGCACTATCCATTAGACGTGATCTTGCTGGGCGTGCGGTGGTACGTGGCCTACTCCCTGAGCCTGCGCAATCTCGAGGAAATGATCGCTGAACGCGGATTCGAGGTTGACCATTCGACCGTGCATCGCTGGGTGATAAAGCTCGTGCCGTTGTTCGAAAAGGCGTTTCGAAAGCACAAACGTCCGGTGGGCAGGAGCTGGCGAATGGATGAAACCTATATCAAGGTCAAGGGCGGCTGGAAGTACCTCTACCGGGCAGTGGACAAGGAAGGCCAGACCGTCGACCTTCTCGTGCATGCCCATCGCGACGAGGCTGCAGCGCGTCGCTACTTCGAGAAAGCCATCGACCAGAACGGCGCCCCCGAGACGATCACCGTGGACAAAAGTGGTGCCAATCTGGCCGCCCTGAAGGCGATCAATGCTGACCGGGAAGCGCCCGTCAAAGTCCGGCAAAACAAGTATCTGAACAACCTTGTTGAACAGGACCATCGTGCCATCAAACGCATCATCAAACCCATGATGGGCTTCAAGGACTTTCGTTGCGCCCGCATCATCCTGTCGGGCATCGAGGTGATGCATATGATCAGGAAGGGACAGATGAAAACGACGAAGGGAACCTCTCCGCCGGCGGCCAAACAGTTTTACTCCTTGGTCATTTAAGGCCTCCTAACAAGATCTCCTTGTTTTGCCGCTTTTTTCTTATTGCGACACAACCAACTGATGCCTAGTCCGACGGCTCGGTGCGACGCAGGCAAATCCTCGTCAGGCAGTTCGTTCGGGGAGGCGGTGCGTGAGCACCGTGCTTATGGCCCTTGCAAATCAGCGACTGCGGCACGACCTGCGTCTCATTGGCTACCGAGAACGATGAGCAGCCGACCGTTGTGGCGCGCCTCACTGAGCTAAGCCGCAATCGTTATGGTGCCGCTTTCCGCAGCCACAGTGGCCGATGGGAACCGCTGCCCGGCACAGGTTCGCTTGACGAGCTGACCGAGGTCGCCGTCACGCTTCTGCAGCCTTATTTACAGCCTGACGATTG
>NZ_JARESU010000257.1:0-6448 GCF_046027075.1 Paraburkholderia sp. RL18-085-BIA-A
AGGGTCGCGATGAACTCATTCCACGGGGTCCCTTGCAGGGTTTCCGTGGCGGCGTGTCCAGAGGCGCGGATGATCAACGCCGCTCTCTCGAGCTGTTTGAGATCGTCCGACTCGACGATGTCGACCACATCGAAGCGCCCGAGTGTCAGATAGCTGTCTTTCCAGGTGACCGCAGGGCATTCGGCCTTGATTTTCTCTGCCACTGTCGCGGCGAGCTGCTTCAGCTCTTTGGGATCTTTGAACGCGTCAGGGGACAAACGGCTGAGGATGACGTACGTGGCCATGTAATACCTCCGTACAAAAATTGACTGGATTGGGCATGAGAGACACACGACAGAACCTGTCTTCCTGTCAAGCAGAAGCGCCCGTGTGCTTCTTGATTATAGTGAGCGCCTCACGGCCCTGTAGCCCGAGCTGCGCCAGCGCTCCAGGCACCGGCGTCCGCTGCGCGCGGCGACCGGGAATCCTCTTGCGCTGCGTGTGCAGCGAATAGTCAAAAAGGAATAATATTGCTCATTCATGGGGACGCTATCGGTTCACGCGTGGTTGACGTCGCGCAGCCGATTGGGATGAAGACTATGGCCATCAAGACGTTCGCCCCGGGCCGCGGAGCAAGTCCTGTGCGGCAACGGGATGATCGGTGGGCTTATAGACGAAGCGATCGGAACAGAGGACGCTGCGGTTATCGCTCATTGCGGGACGGTAACACGAGCGCGAAGCGTGACCGACGTCACCCGTGAATCGACGCGATGTGTCCGTCGAAACGGCACTACCAAAAAGAACGTGTCGGCCGCTGAAGCGGCCGACGCGAGCGGACGCGCGACCGTACAGGTCACCGTCGCAGACCGTGATCCGCTCTGGTACAAGGATGCGGTCATATACCAGTTGCACGTCAAATCGTTTTTCGATGCGAACGGCGACGGCATCGTCGAACGAGAACCTGCCCGAGACCCATGCGATCCTCAAGCAGATCCGTGCCGACCTCGACCAGCGCTATCCGACTCGGCTGTTGCTCGCCGAAGCCAATATGTGGCCCGAAGACGTACGCCCGTATTTTGGCGGTGACCCTGAGCAGACAGACGCGCCCGGCGACGAATGCCAGATGGCGTTTCACTTTCCATTGATGCCGCGTATGTACGCGGCGCTGGCGCAGGAAGACCGTTTCCCCATTACCGATATCCTGCGCCAGACGCCGGATATTCCTCCAAACTGCCAGTGGGCGACTTTCCTGCGCAACCATGACGAGCTGACGCTCGAAATGGTGACCGACCGAGAACGCGATTATTTGTGGAATTTCTACGCGCCGGACCTGCGCGCGCGGATCAACCTCGGCATCCGGCGCCGGCTAGCGCCGCTGGTCGAACGCGACCGGCGCCGGGTCGAATTGTTGAATTCGCTGCTGTTGTCGTTGCCCGGCACCCCGGTGCTGTACTACGGCGACGAAATCGGCATCGGCGATAATATTCATCTAGGCGATCGCGACGGCGTGCGCACCCCGATGCAATGGTCACCGGACCGCAACGGCGGCTTCTCGCGCGCGAACCCGGCAAGTCTGGTGCTGCCGCCCATCATGGATCCGCTATACGGCTTCGAGGCCGTCAACGTCGAAGCCCAGAGTGCCGACCGGCACTCGCTGCTGAACTGGGTGCGGCGCATGCTGGAAGTGCGCAGCCAGCATCGCGCCTTCGGTCGCGGCACACTGAAAATCCTTTACCCGAACAACCGCAAGGTGCTCGCCTATCTGCGCGACTACAAAGCGCCGGGCGCCGAAGGCGGCAGCAAGGCAGGCGATGAAGAAACGCTGCTGTGCGTGGCGAACATGTCGCGCGGCTCGCAGGCGGTCGAGCTCGACCTGTCGTCGTTCGCCGGCCGCGTACCCGTCGAGATGATAGGCGGCGCCGCGTTCCCGCCCATCGGCCAACTGTCCTATCTGCTGACGCTGCAACCGTACGCTGTTTATTGGTTCGTGCTGAGCACCGACCCGCAGCTCTTGGCGCTCCGCGCGGCCGGCCTCGCCAGCATGCCCGAACTGACAACGCTGGTGCTGCGCCAGGGCATCGCCGATGTGTTGCGCGCCCCGGTACGCCATACGCTGGAACAGGACATCCTGCCGGCCTACCTGCCGATGCGTCGCTGGTACGCGGCAAAAAATGAAAAGCTGCAGCAGACCCGGATCGCAGTCGCAGTCGAGCTAGGCAACACGACGCAGCCGATGCTGCTGGCCGAAATCGAGACCCGCATGAGCCTCGACACCGCCCGCTACGTGTTGCCATTCGGATTGGTCGCCGAGGGTGAAGCGGCCTCGGCGCTGCCGGAGCAACTCGCGTTGGCCCGCGTGCGGCGCGGCCGCCAGGTCGGCTTCCTGACCGACGCATTTGCGCTGCGCGGCTTCGTGCTGCGCATGTTCGAACTGACACAGACCGGCGCCAACCTAAGCTGCAATAATGAGGCCGTAGGTGAGCTGCGCTTTATCCCGACTTCGCGGATGGCGGGCGTCGCCTTGGCGGACGACGTGGAGATCCGTTACCTGTCGGTCGAGCAATCGAACAGCTCGGTGGCGATCGGCGACCGCGCGATGCTCAAGTTGATCCGGCGGGTCCAGCCGGGCATCCATCCGGAAGCGGAAATGGGCCGCTACCTGACCGCTGCCGGCTTTGCCCATATTGCGCCGCTGCTCGGCGAGGTCTTGCGCATCACGCCGGATGGCACGCCGACCGTGCTGGCGGTGATCCAGGACTTTATCGACAATCAGGGCGATGCCTGGCAATGGACGCGCAATGCGCTGGCCCGTGTCATCGCGGATGTCGCCGATACATCGCTGGTCGGCGCCGAACCGCTGGCACCGGGTGACGCCGCCGACACCACGATCGTCAGCCCAGCGGCAACCGACGCCCTGAACCATGCGGTCGCCCGCGCACTGGACGAATTTGCGCGGATGGCCAAAATCCTCGGGCGGCGGCTGGGTGAGTTGCACACGGTACTCGCGCGCGACACCGACGATCTGGCCTTCGCGCCGTATCGCGCCGGCCCCGACGACGTGCGCGAATGGGCCGACTCGGCGCAGCAGCAGATTGTGCGCGCGCTCGATGCACTGTCTGCCCTGCTGGCGGCGGCGAAGGCGGATACCGGCAGCGGGCTGAGCCAGCCTGAGCTCGAGATGGCCGGCAAACTGATTGGACTGCGCGCGACATTGCTGCAAGCGGTGGTCAAGCTCGCCGAAGGCGGCGAGGGCTCGCTCTGCATGCGGATTCACGGCGACCTGCATCTCGGCCAGGTCCTGGTCGCGCAGGGCGATGCGTATTTCATCGACTTCGAAGGCGAACCGGGCCGCGCACTGGCCGAGCGGCGCGCGAAAACCAGCCCACTGCGCGACGTCGCCGGCATGCTGCGGTCTTTCTACTATGCCGCAGCAATGGCAGGCGGCACCGGTCTGGGCGACTTGACCGACGCCGCCCGGGCGCGCAAGCAAACACTGATCGAACGCGTCCTGCCGGTGTTGCAGGACGCATTTTGCGCGGCCTACGCCAAAGCTGCCGCGGGCCTCCGCCAAGACTGGCGCACGCCCGCTGATGCGGCTGCGCTGCTCGATTTGTTCATGCTCGAAAAAGCCGCCTACGAGGTCTGCTACGAGGTCGCCAACCGACCTGCATGGATCCGTGTGCCGCTACGCGGCCTCGCCGCGCTGGCTGACCGACTCCTTAATCCAGGAAGCTCACATGATTGACGACCCGAGCGCTCCGCCGAGGGGAGGCGTCGGGCCCATCTTGGTAAAATCTGGCGGATTGACCAGGGGAATCCATATTTCAAGGCTTTGCGGGGAACCGGCTGAGCCCAAATCGTACGGCGGCGAAAACCTTGTCGGACGGGCCTCGCCACGCAGTGACCGCCAGGTTTCGCATGGATAAGACGACTACCCCGATACGACCATGCTGCGGCACGCGGAACAATATCCGGGCACGGCCACGGGAACAATGAGGCGAACGGGATACGTCCCGAAACAGCATTCACGAACCGGTCTCGTTCGTGAAGAGCAATTCCGTGGCCAGCCGATACGAAGAACAATCGAGAATATCTCGCGCGAGAAGCGGCACTCGCCCCAATCCTCGTACGGAAGGCTTAGCTCTCGGCAGGGCGCGCACCGCGACCTAGATACGCCTTCGTGGCTGCAGGAAGACGGTCAAGTAGCCAGTCCGCCATGGCAATCTGTCGTAGAACAATGGCCTCGCATGCGAGCTTGGTCTCAAAGAAACCTCTGGCTTCAGCGATGGCGATCAATGAGGTGTAGGACGCGATCTCCTGATGCTTGATTACATAGAGCGTTACCAGGCTCTTGACTACTTCGTCCGGCGTTTGAACAACGTTACTTGTTTCGATAGCCGCCCCGAAATCATCCGTGAGCGTCTGCAGGATGACGTTGCTCTCGTCGATACGCTCAAGGCAGCTTGCCAACGATTTCTGGTGCGCCAGTGTCTCTGTCAGGTGCGCTTCAATGTGCGCATTGACCTCGGGGTAGGGTATCGATCTGGTCGCGTGGTTTCTCAACAACCGCTCAGCATACCGTTCCATCGCGTAAGCGTCTCGCAGCGCGCACAGCATGTCATCTTTTGGATCGGTCATCACGGTTCCCTATCATGACCGCGCCGAACAAGCGCAAGGGGCGCTGACGTTGGTCCATTCCTGCACATCCGCGTTTCTGAAGCAATCAGATATCTCGTCTGAATATTTGCGAGCGGCCGCATTGCCGCATCTGTCGTGGGGGCTTATGTCAATCGCTGACGCAGGCGTTGCAGAATGGCCACAGGGCCGGTCGTCCGGCGCCCGGATGATGTTTCCGAACTTTCATTTGGCCGGGGTCTTCGTCGGCATATCGTTCCGCTGTGTCGATGAATCAGTGTCCGTTCTGGCGAAGCTACTGTCGCGCGCAACGATCCACTCAATCGCCGATTGGCGCGCCACCTCGATCGCCTCGTCCTCATTATCGAACCAGGCAAGATTGCGCTCGATGTGCATTTCAGCATCCGCATCATCGTCAGGTGATGCACGGATCAGCCGCGCATGCGCGAAGAACCGACCAAGCGAGAAATCCGGGGTCGCGTCAATGACCCAGCCGCGGTACTCGTACTCCATGATTACCTCCGATACCTGGCTAATCGAGATTCGAACAGACAAAGCATGGATTCATCAGGTCGTATTCGCTAAGCCTCCATGATCGAATTGCCGACGTGCGGAGTCGGCGGGCGGGCGCACGTCGACCCCGAACTGCCATATTGTTATAGATCCTCTAGCGAAGCGCGCCAATGCTTCGAATATCGAGTAAAAGTGAACCGCCCCGGGAATCGTGGAGGCTGGTTGGTTTAAGTTAATGCCGGTTCAGCGGCAGGTGTTTCAAGTTGCCGATAGTAGTTTGCCTCAGCTTCAGCGGGCGGGATATAGCCGAGGGGTTCCATCAATCGATGATGATTGAACCAGGCCACCCATTCCAGCGTTGCCAGTTCAACGGATTCCCGCGTTTTCCAGGTGCGGCGATGAATCAGTTCAGCCTTGTACAAGCCGTTGATCGTTTCAGCAAGGGCGTTGTCATAGCTGTCGCCCCGGCTGCCGACCGATGGTTCGACGCCCCCTTCGGCCAGCCGTTCGCTGTAGCGAATGCTGACGTATTGGGACCCTCTGTCCGAGTGGCGTATCAACGTTCCGTCGCCGCCCGGGCGCCGCGCGTAAAGCGCCTGTTCAAGTGCATCCAGAACGAAGTCCGTGGTCATCGAGGAACTGACGCGCCAGCCGACGATACGGCGGGCGAACACGTCGATCACGAAGGCCACATACAGCCAGCCCTGCCACGTCGAAAGTGGAGTAAGAGACAGGGCGTAGTCGAGCTATTTCCCTGCCTCTCCTCCCCGGTAGGGTCGAGAACTGGCGCGCGCACGACAGGCTCCGGTGGTCTCCCCACCGCTTTCGCGGTGGACCTCAGTCCGGCTACCATAGTCACGTTTCCAGCTCCCGCCACGTCGAACGCAGCTTGCCGATTTCCGGCACTACGCTCTCCTGTTTGCTTCATGTCAAGGGTTATGGGACCTATCATGCCGGGCGCGCTTTCGGTGCGACAGCACGGCGGACCCGGTAGCCATTGAACAGCCCCAGTTCCTCATACAGCCAGCGCCTACTCCACCGCTTCCAGCCGAAGCCCCTTCGGTTCCGGGATCGCCCCATGTGGCGCCGGATCTTCTTTTCCACCCAGTCCTTGATGAAGTTGAAGCACTCGTTGGAGTCCCCCACAGCGAAGTATTGCACCCAACCCCGCAACACCGGATTGATCAGTCGCACCACCCGATTTACCGGCTGCGACTGGTATCGCCGGAATATCTCCTTGAGCTTGCGCAGCAGCGCCGTACGCTTCTTCAGCTTCGGCGTGTAATGCGCTCGCCACACCCGTGTCCTGAAGCTGCGGAGC
>NZ_JARESU010000258.1:0-6400 GCF_046027075.1 Paraburkholderia sp. RL18-085-BIA-A
AAGTAAAGCGCGTCGGCATAAACGAGCCGCCCCGGCTGCCCGACGATCATGTAAGACTGCGGATAGAAGAATCCGATGCTCGCGTAGACGTACGCCCAGAGGACACCGATCAACAGATACGCCGCCGCAGCGCCAAACAGCTTGTCCGGTGTCATGATTTTGGGCTGGAATACGTAGCGCAGAAGGTAAACGACTGTGATGGAATACAGCACGGCGCTGAACATCCAGGATACCGCAAGACTGCGATCGTCGTCGTGCCACAGGCCGTGGTACTGGAACCACATGGCCGGAATGGCAAACAGCAGCGCCATCACGAACGACAGGGTCGTGCGGCTGACCGCTGCCACGGTCGCTATGAGGAGGAACATGTTGACGACGTTCAGAACGAGTCTGCCGCTGTCGCTCGCCGGCACGAACGACACCGCGCCGATGAGAATAACCAGCACGACGAACAGCCAGAAACAGCGCTGGTAGAAAATGCGAGACAGCGCTTCGCGCGTGGTACGGAAGGCCATGGTGCTCTCTCCCTTGCTTCGCTTATGTCGCGGCCAGACAGGCCGGGCCGCGTGTGACGGGAGTATAAAGCGGTACCACACCCTGCCGCTCCGCGCTGGCGGAAGCGGACCCACTTCGGCCCTTCACCGCCCCGGCCCGATGCTGCCGATTTTCATTCCTTCAGCGCCTCGTGTGCAGTGCTCTGGCGGCTACTTCTGCTGCAGTCGGGCATGATGGTACTTAATCACATCCATAACCGCAGCCGTCATCACCGAGGTTGAGACTCCGAACATAAGGATGCCGTTGGCAGCTTCGATTGGACCAAGCATGCGCCATTGCTTGGACATGACAATGTCGCCGTAGCCCAAGGTGATGAAGTTGACCGCGGAGTGATACAAAGCAGTGGCGAAATCAGAAAATTCGCCTAAGAGCATGAACAGCGCAGCCCAGATTGCCATTTGGGCGAAATTGCAGAGCAAGGTTAGCAGCATCACGGTTATCAATAGCAGGACGTCCACCCATAGCAAGTCCTGACTCTTAACGTTGCGCCGGAAGCGCGCGTACCGGCGCAGGCAGATGGCTACCACCACGCCTTGCAGCAGCAGGCACAGGACCATGGCCGGAGCGGCGGCGAGTACATTGTGTAGCATGATTGACTCCGTCTTCAGGGGGAGCGCGCAGGCAAAAAAGGCGCCGCATTCGGGACGCGGAGATCGCAAGTTCAAAACTTGCTACCCCGGCCAATCATAGGACACATTGCGTCAGCCGCACCCAGCCATGTCCCGCTCCAGATATTGGGCCTGCCGAACGCTCGCTTACTGAGCGAAGCAGTCGCCCGAATGTCTGAGTGCGGGTACAGACGAACGACGGCACATGGCCGGTAGCTGCCTGATACGGTCGGCTCGCTTCGACCCACTTCTACGCTTCTACCCGACGCGACCTCAACGGCAGCTCTCCACGGTGCAACAGTCCTTTCTGCAGCCGTGTCGGCCGGCAACTGCGCGGACAAAGCGAACCTTCGCGAGACTGCAGTCTGGGCCTCCGCGAAAGTCGCTGATCCGGAAATTGGCTCAATTGTCCGTTTCCTGAAGCGTCCCAAACATCTACGGGTGCGCGGACAGGTTGCCGCCGTTAGTTAAACATTTCCGGCCGCAAATCACTGATTTCGACGATCACATCGGCCGGCATATTCATACGACGTGCGGCAGCGCGGATCGCTTCGCCGTCGGGTGCCTCGTACAGGCAATAGGTTTTCTTCTTGTCTGCGCTGAGAAAGGAGAAAAGCCATTTAACGCCTTCTTCGTCGTTAATCTGTTTGAGCAGTTGTGCGGAATCGCCAGTAAGCTCGATCTGCTCGGCGAAGTTTCGTTCAATCAGGAAACGCGGCATGGTGTTCTCCGGTAGTCGTGCCTGCTTGCCGGACTTTCGGCTGTGCACTATCAGTTGTAATACCCCTGTGCTAATTCCCAGGGCCCGAGTTGCTCGCGGCGCCGATACGCTCCAGAAGCGCAAACATCTTTAATTCTCTAGCCGTCGCAGCCGCGGTGGCGAGCAGGTCTGCCGCCCATGCGCGGTCACCCTTGCGATTGCGTGCCGACAGCATGACAGCGAATTCGTGCCGACTATGCGCCAGCCATGGCCACGCCCGCAAGCGCTCATCCATACGCAATGCGTATTCGAAATGCTCTTCGGCAGCAGACCAATCGCCAAGGGCGCCGGCGAGCATGCCGAGGTACCGTGCCGCCGATCCGCAGCACAGGGTGAAGACAGGAACGGTTACGACCTGATCCCGGAAAGGCAGAAGAAACGCGTAGACGCGCTCGGCGTGCCCGATTTCGCGCAGCCGGGCAGCGACTTCCGCAAGGTAAGTCAAGGTAATGAGCCGCCTGCTGTCCATAGGAATGCACGATTCGGATTCCGCCAGCCCATCGAGATTGCGGCGGGCTTGCGCCTCGAAGCCGAGATCGCTGGCGATCAACATCAGGCCTGGCCGCCAGGTCGCGTTCTCGGGATGCTCGTCGACAAACCGTTTGAGCAGCGGCGCGACCTCAGCAAGCCGGCTTTGTTCCCGGCGTATCGTGAACATCTGCATGCCGTAGACGCCCGCCGCGAATTTCGCGTCGACGCTCTCCGCCAGCGCCAACGATTCTTCCGCCTTGCGCTCCGCCAGCGCGAAGTCACCGACGAGGATGGCCTGCATCGCCCGTGTACAGGTCACACACCACTTGTCCATGAATTGTTGCCCACGCGTGGCAACTTCCTGATGCCTTTCCAGGGCGTTCTCGAAGCCTTGAACGTCTCCGATCTCGAGGTAGCCGGTGACGCTTCGAGCGCAAGCGTGACTAATGGAATGGTCATCACCGAGATCCTCGGCGATCTGGCGGAGCTCCTCCAGCACGCTTCGACGCTCCGGGAATTTTGCCGCCGGCAAACGGCGGGCGCCGACATGCATCACCTCGCACAGCAAGACGTCGAACAGGCTTTGTCGATCTTCCAGGCGTCTCGCGAGTGCGACAGACTGGCGAGCCATTTCGCCTCCTCGTCGGAATGCACCGGTCATGTGAAGGGTGCGGACCAGTCGGCTCAACAGGCGAGAACGCTCAACGGTTTCCTCGGTGCCGGTCGAAGCGAGCGCCTCTTCCAGCAAGGCAATCGATGCCTCTCCGGAGCCTCCGAGAAACATCTCCGTGTTGTCGTACGCCAACGCCGCCTGCGCGAAATACGACGATAGCTTCTCTACCCGAGCAATCTGGGCGGCCTGCAGAAAGGTTTCACTCGCATCCCGGCGACCCAGTCTGTGCTCCGCTCCGCCTCGTATCAGAAGCAGAGGCAACGTACGGATAGCCCGATCGTGCTCGCCGAGCAAGAGACCTTCTGCCAGTTGAAGCCCGCGCTGCGCATCGGCGATGGCCTCTTCGTAGGCTGCGCGCGCAAGCGCCCGTTCGCCCGCACGCTGCCAATAGCTGAGCGCGCGATCCGGCAGGTCGGCGGCAGCCAGATTCTGGGCGATCAGTTCCGGCTGCCGCTCGACTATTTCGGGGTAGTGTTGCTCGAGAGCAGCGGCAATCAGGCCATGGTACTGGCGGCGGCGCGCAAGCAACAGGGATTGGTATGCGATTTCCTGGATCAGCGCATGACGGAACAGATATGTTCCCCCGTCCTCTGGCGCACCTGGAGCCGGCAGAATGATTTCTGCCGCAGTCAGGCGATCGAGCGTTTCCTGCAGTTCGTTTTCGGGCTTAGAGGTGATCAGGGCGAGGAGCCTCCGGCCGAATTCCCGCCCGACTGTCGCCGCAATCTGGGCGGTCTCCTTCACACCCGGCTCCAGACGATCGAGCCGCGACAGCAGCGAGCCCTGGAGCGTGTTTGGAATCGCAATCGCCCCTGGCGCCCCTTTCAATTCGTAGCTTCTGCCGGCATCGTGCAACAGGTCGCCCTGGAGCACGGTCTTCGTCAGTTCCTCGACGAAAAGCGGCACGCCGTCCGTCTTCGCGACGATCTGATCCAGCACCAGGCGTGGAAGCGGCTTGCCATCGGTCAGCCGTTCGATCATCGCGATGCAGTCCCGTCGCGAGAGCCGATCGAGATCGACCTGCACGAGATGAGGGTACGTCCATCCCGGCTTGAATTCGGGCCGCGCCGTGAGCAGCACCAGCAGCCGGGCCGCCACCAGTTGCTCCAGCATCAGTCGCACGAACTCCAGCGACGACGGATCGATCCAATGCACGTCTTCGACGACGACGAGAACCGGCTGAAGATGCGTCTTCTTTTCGATCATCGCGACGAGCACATCGAGGGTTCGCCGTTTAAAGGAAGGGGAGGAAGCGTCGATCGCCGGATACCGTTCGGCCGTCGGAATCCCCAGCAAGGTCGTGAGCACGAGGATCGTCTCCTCAACATCCACACCGAGCGCGCCGAGCCCGGCCTCCAGCCGTTCGACATCGGAAGCGGTGAGCGCCTTGGGGTCCAGGTCAAAGGCGCGTTGCAGCCGTTGTATCACCGGCCAGAACGGGCTGTCGCGATAGTACGAGGAACAGTGGAACGAAACGACCTCGTGCGCGTCCGCACTGATGCTGTCGCGGAAAGCCCGCAGCAGGCGAGATTTTCCGATCCCCGGCTCGCCGGTCAGCAGCACGCAGCGCATTTCGCCGTCTGCGCTCTGCGTCCAGCGCTGCCGAAGCATGTCGAGTTCGGCCGTTCGGCCGATGAGCGGCGTCATCCCGCGGCCCGCCCTGATTTCGAAGCGGTCTACAGCGTCTGTCTGCGCCAGCACGCGATGGACCTGGACAGGACCGGAGAGACCCTTCAACTCGCGCCTGCCGAGGTTTTCAAGCAAAAACGATCCCTGAATCAACCGCTCGGTGGCTGGGCCGACGACGATCGCGTCGGGCGGAGCCAGAGATTGCAGCCTTGCAGCGACGATTGGAGTTTCCCCGACGACTGCCTGCCGATCCAGCGAGGATCCGGCGCCGATTTCGCCGGCGACGACCAGACCGGTCTCGATCCCGACACGCACCTGCAGACGCACGCCTTCCTCGGCTTCTATATGTTCATTAGCCCGACGAAGAGCTGAGATGACGGCGAGGCCAGCGAGTACCGCGCGCACGGCATCGTCTTCATGCGCGTGAGGGTAGCCGAAATAGACGAGTACTCCGTCACCGATATATTGCGCGATATGGCCCTCATGGGCTTCGATCGCGCTTGCGCAGGCTTGGTGAAAGACCCTGAGCACGCGTCGCATGTCCTCGGGATCGAACCGCTCTGCTAGCGGCGTCGAGTCGATCAGGTCCACGAACATCACGGTGAGCTGTCGCCTCTCAGCCTCGAGGGCTCCGCTCCCAGACGACCCGTGCTGCTCCTGGCGCTCTGGTTCGCGTTCGCGCGATGGAGTCCGAGCGCCGGTCAGCGCCGCAAGCGCTTTCAGCAGCCGCTTCCGGTCGCCCAGAGGAAGACCAAGCTCTTTTAAGTCCTGTTCCGAGAGGTCGCCAAGCACATCCCAGTCGATCCCTTGCGAGGCGAACGTCGTGGCGTGCTCACCGAGCCCAACCTGCACCAGCCATCTCGTCAGATCGTCGGTCATCGCGTGATCTCTTGTCGAGCCACCACACCACCAGGGCGCGTCGTCTCAATCTACTCCATCGCGGTTCTTTGGCTGCCGGAGCTCGCGGTGCTGGACGGCCCGGTGCGTCGCGGCACCCTCGCGGCAAGTTGCTGGAGCACTGCTTCCAGTCAGCCTTCGACTCGCCATCGTCGCCTATACCCTCGTCCACAACCATGGTCCTCGCGGTGTCGCAACTTGCCCAGGACACTTGCACGCAGTACGCAATCCTCGAACGCGTTTCTCGTACGCGCCTATACTTTCGAAAACATTTCATCCTATTTCGTTTTAGGTGACAAGAGGCGCAGTCGTGCCCGAATCATTTGGCGCAATCAAGAGGCCGATCACGGCAGGTCCCCAAGCCATTTTCCCCGTTTTCCCAAGCAGCGCCAGCTTCACCAGGAGGTGCCCCAAGGTCAATGTGTCCAGCCTTGAGCTTTCTGAAGGTTGCTCGCTCGTCTTGCTGTCGCTGTCGCCAATCGGAAGTTCTTTTCGGCAATTGCGTCGGCGCCCTATGCTTTCATCAAGTAAGGTGCGAGGCTAAGGCTCGGAACGGCGACCAGATAGGTACGTGGATGCCGATGGATTCCACGCGCCCGATATTGTTCTTGTCGACCGTTCGGCGCGAGGCTTCTGGGTACGGCAGCGCGTCGTCGCGCGTGCGCGCGCGCGATGGATAAACTCTTCGAGGAGGCAGCGTCATGGACGAGTTTGCGATTCAGGGATTTCGCGGAAGGCTGATCGTTCCGTCGGACAAGGACTACGACGAGGCGCGAGCGCTGTACAACGGCATGATTGATAAGCGGC
>NZ_JARESU010000259.1:0-6380 GCF_046027075.1 Paraburkholderia sp. RL18-085-BIA-A
TCAGCTGGGTCTGGCCAGCACGAACGTTGGATTGTTGACAGATATCATCGCGTGTCCCGGAGGGGATTTTTGCGCGCTGGCCAATGCGCGTTCAATTCCAATCGCTCAGGCACTTGCCGAACGCTATCAGGACATTGACGAACTCGACGACATAGGTGAGATCGATGTCCATATTAGCGGCTGCATCAACTCATGCGGTCATCACCATAGTGGGCACATCGGAGTGTTGGGCGTCGACAAGGATGGGAAGGAGTGGTACCAGATTACGCTGGGAGGGGCTGACGGGACGGTCGCGAGTGGCGCGGCGCAACCCGGAAAGGTCATTGGTCCATCGTTCTCTGCTGCCGAGGTGCCCGATGTATTCGAGGCCATGCTCAGAACGTACCGCGAGCTGCGCGAATACCGGGAACAAGGGAGATACGAACGTTTCATTGAAACATTGCGTCGGACTGGCCTTGACCCGTTCAAAGCGGCCGCGAACAATGCGCGAGTAAAACAAGAGGTGTCCGTGTGAGCAACGTCCCCCGACTGAATGTCATCGCATGGCACGCTGTCCAAGGCGATGAACAGCCCAATGTCCTCAAGCTTGCCAATGATGCAGACCCCATGTCGCTTGCAGACGGCTTGGGCGGAATTGAGCGAATCGAGTTGCATTTCCCGCATTTCACCGACGGCCGTGCATATAGCCAGGCCTACCTTCTTCGGCGCAGACTGGGCTTCACGGGAGATTTGCGAGCAACCGGTGACGTACAGATTGACCAAATTCTGCAGATAGCGCGAACTGGCTTCTCAAGCGCCGTACTCAACGAAGGTCTCGACCCGGCAGACGCAACCCGCCATCTGGCGCGGTATTCCGGGTTCTATCAACGCGACTTGGCGGGAGCGTAGACACCTGGTTGGCGGATTCAACCGGTCGATGGCTCAGCTAAGCGCGATCCTCGCGTGGCGGACACGCTGCGCCTAGCCGGGACGCCGGGGTTGCGCCGAGGCAGTCGCAAAGGCGATTCGCACTGACGTTGCTAACTCGGGCGGCACAATTTGTCACCGGCAACTGTTTCTCCTTGCGGTCAGCACGGGCAGGGTGGCTCGCCGGCCCGCTGATGAGTTTGAATTGACCGTCTCCATCTGCAGCGTGTCGGTGGGTTCTTGCAAAATTTTAGGTTCCGACCTGACTAAGGCCCTTAGCTAGATATTTAGAAGTCGCGCTGACTAAACTAGTTCGCTGGATATGTCTTTACTTCGAATTCAATAGACGAGTTCCTATGACATATAAAGCCATAGTTGGATGGGACTCTTTTTATCAGAGCCCTTCGCGCAAGCGGGGGGCTCGCGTCGCGACGCATCAGGAAAGGAAATGCTCACCGCAATTGCAAATGAACATCGCAACTATCGATGCGGTCCGTGGAGAACCCCAGAAACGCGCGGCCGGGCGACACCACAGCTTGCGTGAGCCGACGGGCGTCTTCTTCGATATTGGCGTGAACGGCCCGTAAATTCTTGCCGCCCTGATGGGAAGTTACTTGACGCCGGCAAGGTTGGAATGACGGTCAGGAACTCGTGCGGTGTGACCTTCAACGCCGTAGCGAGAATCAACAGCCAGTGCACAGGTATGTGCTACTGCGACTCAACGGTGTCGGCTCGTGCTTGCGCAATTTCGACCGGGTGCTGGTCGTGGTATGCGTCGAACAGTTCCGAGCATACGTGAGCAAGTGACGCCAGGTCCATGGCCTGGTATGCGTGTTCGACCTCTCCTGCGTTGAGCACGTCATCGAGAACCGGCGCAAGACGGCGCAGTCGGCGGAAAGTGGCGTCGTCAAGTTTCATATTGAACCTCCTGTTGTCAGCCGGTAGGTTGCCTGCTGAGGGACTTGACCCCCAAGCCTTTGGCAACCCCAGACCGCCTGGCCTGTCTGACCTGTTCACCGGCCAGCAAGTAAATTCTTAAATGTCTCTGCCTATGAGAGACGCATAACATCCGGTCCGAGGTAGACGGAGCCAGTACTCGTATTTCCAGTTTCGCGCGGCGTGCACGCCAAAAAGGGGAGGCGGATGGCCCGCAGGGGCGTTATTCGGGCCCAGGTGGTCGGAGCCGACGCACCCTTAGCTGGGCATTCTTGCTGCGGCCTATTGCGCATCACGCGGCCTGACATCCTAATACATCAAATTCTGACGCGCGCGTTGCGCGCTCATTCTTGACATTTTACTGCGCCGCACAATAAATTTCAGAATTCGGATGAACATCGGACTGCGGCCGCTTGCAGCGCATGGCGGGAGGTCGGCGCTGAGCCGTGTCGGCAGTGCGAATAACGAGTTTGCTGCATGGTGATTAGCATATCCTAATTGTGCGTTGCATCAATACATAACGATTGTCAAGCCTCGACTAGAGGGTTTACGCTTACGCGACTTCCCTGCGAGACGACTATGGGCACACCTGCGCTGTTGGACAGTTCCGAACTTCTCGCCGCATGGCATCGCCTTGTTCCCGACGCAGAACCTGCCGGGCGCCAAAGATATGAGCTAGACGAACTCGGCGAAGCGATACTGAATTGCTCCCCATCAGCCAGGCGCCAGATAGTACTTACGGACGTCTACTGCCATCTGACCGAACAGATTGGTCACCTTGCCGCCATGTCGGTGGCAGTTACGACCGCATCATTCGGCATCAGGGTCCCGGATGTCGTGTGGATGCCGTGTGACAAGTGGGAAAGTTTCGACCGCGATGACCCGGCGCCGTTTGTCCCGGACATCTGCGTCGAGGTGCTGCTTGATAGCGACCGGACGCACGACATCGACCGCAGGGTCATGGCGTATCTGGAAGGCGGTGCCCGCGAAGTCATTGTCATTGGCCAGCGCGGGCAGGTCGACTATTGGGGAGTCACTGGTCGGCGGAAAGCCTCAATGTTTGACGTGACGGTACCGCTCGACCCCATGTATTTCGAAGAACGCGGTGCAGAACCGGTGCAGAACCTATAGTTACTGAAGTTCGTAATTGAGACACCACAACTTGCAAAACCTGAGCGTTGATTGAACGCCTCGCAACGGCTGCAAGGAGTGTTGGCAAGCTCCTCGTGTCTTCGACACTATCAACAATGACTGGACGCGGATACCAGTTCATGCGGAAGTTAGCGCAATGGATGTCGACGCTGACATGATATTGGCCGGAGACCGTAGTCGAAATAGCAAAGCCACGGCAAACTGCACTCCGTCTCGGCACGAGAACGTCAAGGCGCATGGCGGCACGATGAGTAACGGCCGGAGTTCATTGGATGGTTGCGACACGCTTTACATAAGCGTCGACTTGCATGTCAACCAACGGTGTCACGGTCACTGCGACGGCTACGTGACCTGACGCGGGCAGTAAGCCAGCAAACGCTGCGATGCCAGTCCCGCAGACCACCGCAACAAAGATAACAGCGATGGCGACAGCTGATGAACCGCGCGTTGGATTGAATCTGGCGAAACCGTGCAAGACGCTCATGATGGCAACCTCCCGTTGGCGCAGCCATCAGTTGCAACGACCGTGCCGACGAAGATAGTGGTTTCGGGGCTGCCATGTGAGCCGGGCCGTCTGGCTTGCGCATGCCCGGCGCGAGCGGGAGAAAGGGCGACTCGGTGTTGGGTTCAGACGAACGTTTCAGCTTGTATGCTGCCTCCAAAGCCAACACTTACGCGAAGCGCGGGGCTAGGTTGGGTCCGTAATCGTCATTCCAGCGGTGTGGTCTACGCGGCGGCTCGTAGTACCCGGGAGGGCCATAGTACGGCTGATAAGCCACCGGCGGTGGCGGGGTGGCTACCCGACATCCATTCTGTGCATGCGGCGTGGAATTGCGATTTTGGGGACGCATGCAAGCCGGGTCGGAAAGCAAGGTGCGCGACGAGCGACCTCTACACGCATTTCGAATGCGTCGTTGTGCGGAAACAGTCGCTCGTGCGCTCTAGTGGCGCCACCCGCGATGCGCGTAGTAGCCACGGCCGTAAGTACCCACGTTCCTGGTAACCAGGGCCGTAATAGCCTCGATATCCGCCGTACCCATAGGGACAACGATAGTATGCGGGGCCAGGGGCGCCGTCCAAGTATCACCGGCGGCCCGTAGATGACGGACGGCGGCGCATAGATAACCGGCGAACCGACATACACGGGGCCCGGCACACCAATGCCGACGCCTACAGACACACCACCCCCCTGCGCGAAGCTGGCCGACCCCGCGCCAAGCCCGCCAGCGACCAGAAAACGACCGAACCTGTTCATTTGCGTTCTCCTCGATTCGAGCCCAGTTCGAACGACTAGCGACGGCGCAACGACGTATGGACAAATGGCGCTGAGTCCGCTTTCCATGGGGGCAATACTCAGAGGCTTATACGTGAGGCCGAAGGGCCCTGTTCTTTAGGGTCGGCAGTTCCGAAGTCGTTCAGGAAGGACCGCGGTGCGTGACTATCCTGCATCGATGTGCGCATCGAGCCGAAGCGACTGCGATGCTGCGGCGGGTAAGCCGGGAACGGCGGACCTTTCGAAAGACGAAGAAGTTAAAGACGTCGGTAGTGAACAACCTTATGTTCGCGAATTTGCGCACCTGTATCAGAACATGCAGGGCCGCATGTTCGCGCTGGAACTCTTCCTCGTGGCCGCGCTCGGCATAGCTCTACCTATCAGCGCCACTCAGGCGCAGCGTAACTGCCTCTTTTCGATGCTCCGTGAGGGTGGGCGCCGATACCGGATACCGGCGGAGAACGCGAGCGAGAACGTCATGAGCATGGCGCTCGACAGCAGGCTCACATACGTTTCTCCATGGGCTACAGCGGTGATTGGGATTGCCCCAGAAGGCGTCATCGGCGCGCACCATCCTGACCTTGTTTTGTCCGCCGACCGAACTGCATTGGCCACGGTGATTGAGAAGCTGGCAATGGGTGCGACTGAGGGGGCCCAAGTCAGTCGTTTCCAGAGTCAGGATGGTCAAATCCGCTTGATGGAAACTCACCTTCACCTCGTCATCGACCCGTCTTCCGGCAAGCCGGAGGCGCTTAGGGCTACGGCTCACGACATCACGGAGCGCAAGGCGGCAGAGCAACGCGTCGCGGATGAGCGAAGGGAACTGCCTGGGCTCGCCTTCCAGGACGGTCTGACAAGTCTCTTCAACCGTCGGTATTTCGACCGTGAACTGGAGTGTCAATGGCAGCGGGAAGCTTGGACCGACAAGCGCGGTTTGGTGGCGGTTGTCGTAGTCGATGTCGAGGCCTACAAGAGCTATAACGACCACTAAGGCCATCAGACTGGCGATGAGTGTTTGCGCACGATTGCACAGGCCATTGTCTCGTCGGCAAAGCGCCCGACAGACGTAATGGCCCGCTATGGTGGGGAAGAATTCGCGTTGATTCTGAAAGATACCGACCCGTAGGGCGCGCTGGCAGTCGCCGAGCGCATCCGGCAGGGGGGAGAACCTGCGGATTCCGCATATGGCATGGAGCGCTGGAGTTGTTACGGTCAGCGTTGGCGTGGCGGCGCAACGTCCGAGCGACGGCGGTGACGGGAGCGGTCTGGTTGCAGCCGCAGACCGCGCGCTTCATGCCGCCAAAGGCCGTGGACACAGCCGGACCTGCGTGGCGGACGGCGACGACGTAAAGGGCGTATGGACGTGAGGCCAACTGGCCCGCTTTCGTTGTCGATGCAGGGCCATCAGTTGGCGCAGACCACGGTGGCCTCTGCAGCAGCCGACGCACTTTCCGCGCTCGGACAATCGACGCGAGGCGCTGTGGCAGTCGGTGGCCTCTGTGCCTGACATAGACATGCTATCGGTTGCCGAGGTTGAAGACGAAACAGCAGAGTTGGGTGCGCCTTCCGAAGCTGAAGACATCGTCGGCGACTTCCGGTCCTTGGGACTGACACCCTGACGGCATCCTCTTGAACTTCTGCGGCCTCAGTTGCTTGCCAACAAACTGATGCCGGCCTCAACGCTGCAGACTTATCCCAACCGCCGCTTGGCCCGCGCCTGTGGCATCGTCACCGTGCGTCATTGGCCAGAAAGACCGCAGGGCGCCATCCTTATCACTATCGAAGACGAGACGGGCAATGTGAAAGCCATCATCTGGCCCAAGTACTTGAGCAGCAGCGCAAGGAAGTCCTTGGGCGCGTCGTTACTCGGTGCACCTAGTGTATGACAGCGCGAAGGTGAGGTACGACACCTCGTGGCTCAGCGCTTCATCGACATGTCGCATCTGCTTGGCGGCCTAACTGCGGCGAGCAGACATTTTTGCTGACGCGACATTGTCTCAGGAACCGCTGTTTCCTTCGTCAGCTAGCATTTTTGGCGGCCGCCTCCGTCCGGGAGAAAAGGCAGCCTTTCAACTACGTTGCCCCCCGGCGTCAGACTACTTGTCGTGTTATT
>NZ_JARESU010000026.1:0-103667 GCF_046027075.1 Paraburkholderia sp. RL18-085-BIA-A
TGAGGGCGTAGCTGAAGCGACGGAAAAATCGCGTGACAAACATCCTACATTCCCTAAGGCCGTGTGTGAAAACTCGGAATGCTGATTATCTTGATAACAAGGCCGCGGCGATTCGAACCCTTCGTTTCCGTATCGGATAGACAAGACGCGGCAACCCGGCCTAAGCGGGAAAGACGCAAAGGAACAAGACCGACCGCGCGAAACAAAGCAAAGCGCACCGCCCTGTACCGCGACGGTGCGCCACACAAATCAGCATCGGGAAGCTGTAGTTGACCGCAGGCTCAAACGCAGACCAAACTCAATCCACGCCGCCCAACTACAAACATCAAAATCCCACCAATCTCAAAACCGCGTCTCACGCGCAACCCGCAGAAAGGTATCAAGCAAGGGCGTGCAATCCAGCAACTCCGGACCGCCCGCGCGATGAAACTCCGGATGCCACTGCACCCCCATCACGAATGGCGCGCGCCGATAGCGCACGGCCTCAATGAGGCCGTCCGACGCCGACACCGCTTCGATGTTGAGATCGCGGCCGAGCGACTTCACCGCCTGATGGTGGATCGAGTTGACGATCGCATCGCGCCGGCCGGGGAACATGTTGACCAGCGTCGAGCCGTCCGGAAAGTGAATCCCGTGCCGGTGCTGATCGTAGTCCTCGTTGACGTGCGCGGCCGCGGTCGGCACATCGGTCGCGATGTCCTGATACAAGGTGCCGCCGAACGCCACGTTGATCAACTGACAGCCGCGGCACACGCCGAGCACCGGCTTGCCCGACTCGACGAACTCGTGCAGCAACTCCAGCTCGTACATGTCGCGCACGCGGTCGCCGGGCCACTCGTGGCTGGTCGCCGCTTCCGCGTATGTCTGCGGCGAGACGTCGGCGCCGCCTTGCAGCAGCAGGCCGTCGAGATGCTTCGCGTAGTCGCGCAGGCGGATATTGCTCGGGTGCAGCATGCCCTGATGACCGACCGTCGGAATCATGAACACCAGCACGTCGCGCGACATCACCCAATGCGCGATCGACTCTTCGAGGTACTGCAAGGTCTTGCCGCGCAAGCCTTTCGCGCCCGGCTCCGGATGGAAGATGCGCGCGGATACGCCGATGCGCAGCGTGCGCTGCGTGATCCGTTGACCCGCGCGATCGAACAACTGACGCGCGCGCGCCGCAACGATGCGGCCGAACACCGTCCACGCCGAATCGCTCTGCCTCAGATAGCGCGGCGGCGACGGCGGCAACGCGTTGGGCGGCGGCGGATTGGTCGCAGTGAAGTCGGGTGCCGAGCCGAAGCCGGGCGGCGGCGCGCCGGCCGCACGCGTGCCGGACGCGTCGGCTTCTTCGGCGGCGACGGTGTCGTCGGTCGAAGTGGTTAGCTCGCCGGCAAGCGGCTCGCTGCTCGTGAAGCTGGGCGCGGATGGCGCGCTCTTCGTGCTCGTGGTGCTGGCCGTGCCCTGCGTGCCCCGCGCGCCTTTCATGATCTCCGGGCGCGCCGCGGGCGCACCGGCCCGCCGCGCCTCGCGCTCATGAACCTCGGCTTCCTGCTTCGCGGTGGATGCCGCAGCCGAACTGCGCGCTTCGGCCGCGTCGCGTTGCCGGGCCGTTTGCGCAGCAGTGGGCGTGACGGCCGACGCGCTGGCGGGTTCGTCGGTCGATGACCTCGCCACCGCTTGTTCGGCGGCCGGTGTCAGCGGATCCTTGATCGGCGACTGGATCGCGTCTTCATGCGAGGGCGGTAGCGAAGCCGCCGGGTCAGCCGGCGTCGCGCTGGGTTTCGGCGCGCCAGAGGTTGCGCCGGCCGGCACTGGCGACGCCGAAGGCGAGGATGGGCTGCCGGGCGTGCCGGCGTTGTCGGGTTTATTTTCGCTCATGACAGTCAGTCAGGCGCCTTCCACGCGAACGAATGAATATGCCCTGATTATCCGCTAGCGCAGCACGCCCGGCAAACCCGCACAAATTTGCTCACATTGTTGCGGACGGTCCAGAGGAGGTCTCTTTTGGGGGCCGCGTCGAAGGAAGCGTCTTTAAGGAACCAAGGTGCAGGCCGAACGACTCACGGGTCCGGCTGCTCCTCGAACGTTTCGCGCAAGGCGATCTGCATCGCCGCGTGGATCTTCACGCACCAGCGCCACACGAACGCGAGCAGCACCGCCGCGCAGATCAGCACCGCGACGAGCAAACCGGCCGGCGGCAGAATGCTGCCGGAGAGCGCCGCGACCAGCAGAAATACGCCGGCCATCGACACCACCGGCACCAGATCCGAGATCGCATATCGAAGCGCGCTCGTGAAGCGCCCCGCTGTCGCCGGCTGCACGCCCACTTCCGCGAGCAGCAGCGCAAGCGACTTCGTCTTGCGATAGACCGCCACCAGAAACGGCATCGACACGACTAGCGCGACACCCCACTGCACCGCGCGCTGCATCGGTTCGGCATCGATCCAGTGTGCGAGCAGCTTGCCCGTGTAAGGCGCGCTATACGACACGCCGAGAAAGATCGCGGCCACCAGCGCGAGATTGATGGCAATCTGCAAAATGATCCGCCGCGTCATGCTGAAGAGCGTCGGCTCGCCGCTCGCCGTGCGGAGGCTGCGCAGCCACTGGCCGTAGAGGCCGAACACGTTGGCGAGCGTGCCAGGCATCGCTCGGCCGAGGCGCTGCGTGAGCGGATCGGCCGCGCGGATCAGATACGGCGTGAACAGCGTGGTCAGCGCGGAGACCGCTACCGCGATCGGATACAGAAACGCGCTCGTCACCTTCAGCGTCAAACCGAGCGACGCGATGATGAACGAGAACTCGCCGATCTGCGAAACGGTCATGCCGACGCGCATCGACGTGCGCGCGTCCTGGCCCGAGAGAAAGGTGCCGAGCCCGCACGAAACGATCTTGCCGATGATCACCGCCACCGTGATCACCGCGATCGGCCATGCGTAGTCGAGCAGCACGGCCGGGTTCAGCATCAGCCCGATCGTCACGAAGAAGATCGCGGAAAAGGCGTCGCGCAACGGCGCGATCAGATGTTCGATCCGATGCAGATGGCGCGATTCGGCCATGATCGCGCCGATCAGGAACGCGCCGAGCGCAATGCTGTAGTCGAGCTTGACCACCAGCAGACAGAAGCCGAAGCAAAAGCCGAGCACCGACACCAGCAGCATCTCGTCGCTGCGCGTGCGCGCCACGTAGTTCAGCGCGCGCGGCACCACCAGCACGCCGACCAGCAGCGACACCGTCATGAACAGCAGCAGCTTGCCGAGCGTGACCATCGCGAGACCGGCGCTCAACTGCCCGGTCTGCGCGATGCCGGTCAGGAGCACCAGCATCGCGATGCCGAGAATGTCCTCGACGATCAGAATGCCGAACACCAGTTGCGCGAAGCCCTCGCGCTTCAAGCCCAGCTCGGACAGCGCCTTGACGATGATGGTGGTCGACGAGATCGCGAGGATCGCGCCGAGGAACAGCGAATCCATCGGACTCCAGCCGAATGCGCTGCCGATCTCGTAGCCGATCCACAGCATCAGCACGATCTCGGAAAGCGCCGCGACGATCGCCGTCGCGCCGACCTGGAAGAGCTTGCGCAGACTGAATTCGAGCCCCAGTGAAAACATCAGGAACACCACGCCGAGTTCGCCGAGCGTCTGGATGGTCTGCTCGTCGTGAATCAGCTGGAACGGCGGCGTGTACGGTCCGATGATCAGGCCGGCGGCGATGTAACCGAGCACCACCGGCTGCTTCAGGCGATGGAACAGCACGGTGACAACGCCGGCGAGCGCCATCACGACCGCCAGATCCTGAATGAAGCCAATCCCCTGGTGCATGAATGTATTCCTTACAAAAAGTAATCTACAAGAAGCGCAGTGTAACAGCCGAAGCGGACCCGCCGAATCCCGCAAAGCGCCGAAGGACGTGGATTTGCGGGTTTGCGCCAGGCTCCGCATACCGTTGGCGGCTCAGAAATATTTTTGACGCGCTGGACGCCTGTGAAATATCACAATAATATTTGTCGAATATTCTTCTGGGAGTCGAGTGATGCTGCAGTTGTCGTTCAATGTTATAGACCGCGCTGGCGAGAGCCGCGCCGAGCGTGTCGAAGTGGGCCGTCTGACGATTGCCGGGTGGGCGGGCCGCGATCAGGCGGCCATCGAGCATCACATCGCCGAGCTGGCCGAACTGGGCGTGAAGCGCCCATCCACCACGCCGTGCTTCTACCGCCTCGGCGCGGAACTGCTGACGCAGGCCGAACAGATCGATGTGGTCGGCGTGAAGTCCAGCGGCGAAGCCGAATGCGTGCTGGTGCAATCGCCGGCGGGGCTGCTGGTCACGATCGGCTCCGATCACACCGACCGCGAAGTCGAGGCATACGGCGTGACCATCTCCAAGCAGGTCTGCCCGAAGCCGCTCGCTCGCGACGCCTGGCGTTTCGACGAGGTCGCCGGCCATTGGGATCAACTCGAACTGCGCGCCTATGCGCTCGCGAACGGCGAGCGGCGCGTCTATCAGCAAGGCAGCGTCGCGTCGCTGCTGCCGGCCGCCGACCTGCTCGCGCGCGCGCCGCTCACGCCAGGCGCCGTGATGTTCTGCGGCACGCTGGCGGTGCAAGGCGGCATCGTCGGGATGGCCGACGGCGACGCGCTCGAACTCGAATTGCACGACCCCATCCTGAACCGCACGCTGCGCCACGCCTATCGCGTGCGCGCGCTACCTATCGTCGAATGAGGCGCGCATGAACTCCCCCTCGCTTTCCGTCAGCGCCGACGCGTCGTCCGACGCGTGGCTCGAAGCCGCCGCGTTGCGCAAGATCACCTGGCGCATCATGCCGTTCCTGTTTCTCGTCTACGTGCTGTCGTACCTGGACCGCGTCAACATCGGTTACGCGAAGCTGCAGTTCACCGGCGACCTCGGCCTGTCGAACGCGGCCTACGGACTCGGCGCGGGGATCTTTTTCTTCGGCTACTTCGTGTTCGAGGTGCCGAGCAATCTGCTGTTGAAGAAGTTCGGCGCGCGCGCCACGATCGCCCGCATCACGATGCTGTGGGGCCTGCTGTCGTGCCTGATGATGTTCGTGCGCAGCGAAACAATGTTCTACGTGCTGCGCTTTTTCCTCGGCGTGGCCGAAGCGGGGCTGGTGCCGGGCGTGGTGCTGTATCTGACCTTCTGGTTTCCGTCCGACCGGCGCGCGCGGATGGTCGCCGTGTTCATGGCGGCGATTCCGGTGGCGGGCATCATCGGCGCGCCGCTGTCGGGCTTTCTGATGTCGGCGCTGCATGACGCGCACGGCCTGCGCGGCTGGCAGTGGATGTTCATGATCGAAGGGATTCCGTCGATTCTCGCGGGCTTCTGGGCGCTCGCCGTGCTGCGCAACACGCCCGCCGAAGCCGCGTGGCTCAGTGCTGACGAAAAGCGCGTGATCACGAGCCGCATCGCGCGGGAAAACAGCGCGGCCGAGACCGCCGGCGCCGAGCACAATCTCGCCACCGCGCTGCGCTCGGGCCGCTTCTGGCTGCTCACGCTGATCTATTTCTGCCTCGTCACCGGCAACGCGGGCTTCTCGTTCTGGCTGCCGCAGATCGTCAAGGATCTCGGCGTGACGAACCTCGTCACCAATGGCTTCGTCACTGCGATTCCGTATCTGGCGGCGGGTATCGGCATGATCCTGATCGGGCGCTCGTCGGACATTACGGGCGAGCGGCGCTGGCATTACGCGGTGTGCTGCTTCATCGGCGCGGCCGGACTGCTCGGCAGCGCGTCGGTGACGAACTCGATTCCGCTCGCCGTCACCGGCCTGTCGATCGCGTATATCGGCATCCTCGCGGGCTTCGGCATCTTCTGGTCGATGTCGACGACGTTCCTGCAAGGCACGGCTGCCGTCGCCGGGATCGCGGTGATCAACTCGATCGCGAACCTCGCGGGCTATGTGAGCCCGTATGTGCTCGGCATCGTCAAGGACGCGACGCACAGCGTGACGTTCGGGCTGGTGCTGATCGCGGGGGCGTTGATCGTCGGCGGGCTGGTGACGCTGATGATGCCGCGCGTGAAGGTGCAGCACGCGCCGCCGATGTCGGCGAGGCGTGCCTGAGTCGCGGCTGGGGCGCGCCTCGCGCGCACCGGCCACGCCGATCACCCTCACCACCCCGCCCACGCAAAACCTTGCTCTACAATGCGGACGACATTGCCCGCTTGCCTTTCCCATGACGCTTTCGCAGACTGCCCGCCCTTCCCCGCCCACTCGCGTGACCGCCGCCGCGAGCCTCGCCGAACAGGCGTATGCGTTCGTCAAACGCGAGATCATCACGATGCGGCTGCGGCCGAGCGAAGTGCTCAACGAAGCGGAACTGATGGCGCTGACCGGGATCGGCAGAACGCCGGTTCACCAGGCGCTGCATCGCCTCGTACACGAAGGCATGCTGACCATCATGCCGAGAAAGGGCATCATGGTGCGGCCGGTTTCGCTCGACGACGTGCTGGCGATCATCGACGTGCGCCTCGTCAACGAAAGCTACTGCGTGGAACTGGCCGCGCGCCACGCGCAGCAGCACGATTACGACGCGATGCAGGCGCTGCTGGAGCGTTCGTCGGGGTGCGTCGTGGCGCACGACATCGAAGGCATGATGGATATCGACCGCGAGTTTCATCTGGCGATCTCGGCCGCCTCGCGCAACCCGGTGCTGGCCGATATCCTGCGCGGTCTGCATGAACGCTCGCTGCGCTTCTGGTTCATTTCGCTGTCCGAGCCGCATCATCTCGAAGACGTGCACGAAGAACATCTCGAACTGTTTTGCCTGCTGCGCGAACGCGATGCCGAAGGCGCGCGTCAATCGGTGCAAAAGCATATCGAAGCGTTTCGTGCGACGCTGTTCAATCGCATCTGAACGCGTGCAACGCAGCGAGCCGCGCAAATTGGCCCGACCGCATTCCCCGACCCTTTGCCAGCGACCGCGTTTCCCCGATCAACCGGCTTCAACCCCGTTCAACCGGATTCCTACCGACATCATGGCCACTGAATTCACGCCCTTCCCGCCGCTTGCCCAGCTTGCCACCGACCTCGCCGCCGGCCGCACCACGAGCCGCGCGCTCGTCGAAACCGCGCTCGAACGGATCGCCGATCCGGCCGGCCAGGGCGCGGTCGCCTTCATGCACGTCGACGCCGACAGCGCCCGTGCCGCCGCCGACGCGCACGACCGGCTGCGCGCCGCCGGCACCGTGCTGTCGCCGCTCGCCGGGATTCCGGTGTCGGTCAAGGATCTGTTCGACATCGCAGGCCAGCCGACCCGCGCCGGTTCCATCGTGCTCGCCGACGCCCCGGCCGCGAAAGCGGACGCCGTCGCGGTGGCGCGCCTGAAGCGGGCCGGCGCCGTGATCGTCGGGCGCACCAACATGAGCGAGTTCGCGTTTTCCGGGCTCGGGCTAAACCCGCACTACGGCAATCCGCTGTCGCCGTACCAGCGCAACGTGAAAGGCGATGAGCGGATTTCGGGCGGCTCGTCGTCGGGCGCGGCGGCGTCGGTCGCGGACGGCATGGCAGCCGTCGCGCTCGGCACCGACACCGGCGGCTCGATCCGCATCCCGGCCGCGCTGTGCGGCCTGACCGGCTTCAAGCCGACCGCCGCGCGCATCCCCAAACAGGGCGGCGTGCCGCTGTCGCCCACGCTCGATTCGTTCGGGCCGATCGGCGTGTCGGTCGCGTGCTGCGCGCTGGTCGACCGGATGCTGGCGGGCCTCGAGCCGCGCATCCCGGCCGCCCGTCCGCTCGAAGGCGTGCGCCTCGGCGTGCTGACCAATTTCGTCACCGACGGCGTCGAGCCGGCGGTCGCCGCCGCCATCGACACTGCGCTAAAGCATCTGGAAGCGGCCGGCGCAATCGTCAGCGAAGTGCGTTTCGCGCCGCTCGACCGCTTGCCCGAGATCAACCGCTTCGGCTTTTCGCCGATCGAAGCGTATGCCTGGCATCGTCCGCTGCTGGAAAAGCATCGCGAACAATACGACCCGCGCGTGCTCACTCGCATTCTGAAAGGCCAGCCGGCCAGCGCCGTCGACTATCTGGATCTCGTCGCCGAGCGCGACGCGATGCTTCACGAAGCCGCCCGCACGCTGTGGCAGCGCTTCGACGCGGTGGTCGCGCCGACGGTGCCGGTCGTGCCGCCGCGCGTGGCCGACCTGATTCACGACGACGACGCGTTCGGCCGCACCAACGCGCTGATCCTGCGCAATCCGAGCGTGTTCAACTTCCTCGACACCTGCGCGCTGTCCCTGCCCTGCCATCTGCGCGGCGACGCGCCGGTCGGTCTGATGCTGGCGGGCGCGCCGCACGCCGACGACGCGTTGCTGGCGATCGGCCGCGGCGCCGAGGCCGTGCTGAAGGCGATCCGCTGAGGCAGTGGGGCGGGCGGGCGGCCGCGCAATAGTGCGATAAGCGTGGGGGTGAGGGTTCGCGCTAGAATCGCGGGCACCCGCCCCTTTTTGTTTCGAGACCGCTCCAACGATCCATGAATAACGACACTGCGATGCTGCGCCGCGAGCGCTCCCTGCTGGTTCTGCTTGGCCTGATCTGCGTCGCCTTGGTGGGCGGCGCGTTGTATCTGCAGTATTTCCAGCACGAAGATCCGTGCCCGTTGTGCATCATCCAGCGTTATTTCTTCTTGCTGATCGCAGTCTTCGCGTTCCTTGGCGCGCGCTTTCACAGCTGGCGCGGCGTGCGCCTGCTGGAAGTGCTGGCGGCGTTGTCGGCGCTCGCGGGCATCGTCACCGCCGCACGGCATGTGTACGTGCAGGCCAATCCCGGCTTCAGCTGCGGCTTCGACGCGCTGCAGCCGGTGGTCGACAGCCTGCCCCCCGCGCAATGGCTGCCGGGCGTGTTCAAGGTCGCCGGCCTGTGCGAAACGGCTTATCCGCCGATTCTCGGCCTGACGCTGCCGATGTGGTCGCTGGTCGGGTTCGTGGTGGCGTTCATCCCGCTGGCGCTGAGCCTCGTGCGCAATCGCCGCCGGTTCGTCTGATTTCGCTATACGCCTAGCCGCTTACCGCGCTGACACCAGGCCGGGCTTCGCGTCGCCATTCACGGCGGCCGAAGGCCGGCTTTTTTGCGTCTGCGCGGTCCCGCGCTTACCCTGCCGCCCCAGCAGCGCCCGCCATACCCCGCCCCGCGGGGCTTCGCGCAATCCCGCCCGCGCCCGCAACTTCCCGGCTTCGCGCGAATCGTACTAACGTGACAACCGCACATGACCGTTGCCGCATAAGCTTCATGCGATACGGGAAATATTTTCGGCGCGCGGTAATGCTATCTTCGGAACTGGATGGCGATCTACGTGCGCGAGGCCGGCTTTGGCGACCCCCTGCGTAACGCGCGCCCGGTCCGCACTGTCTTTCGGATTCGCCATGACAACGCAAACCATCCGCTTTTATCACCAGGGGTCCGTCCGCGAGGTCGCGGGCGTCCCGGCGACGCGCACCGTGCTTCAGCACCTGCGCGAGGATGTCCATTGCACCGGCACCAAGGAAGGCTGCGCCGAAGGCGACTGCGGCGCCTGCACGGTGGTCGTCGGCGAACTGGACGGGCGCGGCACGCTCGCGCTGAAGGCGGTCAACGCGTGCATCCAGTTGCTGCCCACGCTGGACGGCAAGGCGCTCTTCACCGTCGAAGACCTGCGCGGCTCCGACGGCGCGCTACACCCGGTGCAACAGGCGCTGGTCGACTGCCACGGTTCGCAATGCGGCTTCTGCACGCCCGGCTTCGTGATGTCGATGTGGGCGCTGTACGAAAACCAGCCGGCCGACGCCGGCCTGCCCACTCGCGACGAAATCAACGCCGCGCTGTCCGGCAATCTGTGCCGCTGCACCGGCTACCGGCCGATCGTCGAGGCGTCGCAGAAGATGTTCGACTATCCGCAATACCCGCGCGTGTCGCTCTTCCGCCAGGCCGTCGCCCACACGCTGCGCGGCCTGCAACGCGACGACACCTTCGAATACAGCGCGGCCGACACGCGCGGCGCGGCGTTCGGCTCGCCCACCTTCCGCGCGCCGCTCACGCTCGACGCGTTCGCCACGCTGCGCGCGGCGCACCCGCAGGCGCGACTGCTCGCCGGCAGCACCGATATCGGCCTGTGGGTCACCAAGCAGTTTCGCGATCTCGGCGACATCCTGTACATCGGCAACGTCGCCGAGCTGAAGACCATCGAGCGCGATGCGCAAACGCTGACGATCGGCGCGGCCGTCACGCTCGAAGACGCGTACGCGGCGCTCGCCGTCGACTACCCCGAACTCGCCGAACTATGGACGCGCTTCGCGTCGCTGCCGATCCGCAACGCCGGCACGCTCGGCGGCAATGTCGCGAACGGCTCGCCGATCGGCGATTCGATGCCCGCGCTGCTCGCGCTCAGCGCCGAAGTCGTGTTGCGCCACGGCGCGAAAACCCGCACGCTGCCGCTCGACGCGTTCTACCTCGGCTATCAGAAAACCGCTCTGGCGGCCGGAGAATTCGTCGCGGCGCTGCGCGTGCCGCGTCCGGCGGCCCATTTGCGCTTTCGCACGTACAAGGTGGCGAAGCGTTACGATCAGGACATCTCGGCGGTATGCGCAGCGTTCGCGCTGCACCTCGCTGACGACGGCACGATTCAGGAAGCCCGCATCGCGTTCGGTGGCATGGCGGCTACGCCCAGGCGCGCCGCGCAGACCGAAGCCGTGCTGAACGGCGCACCATGGAACGAAGGCACCGCGCGGCAAGCCATGAACGCACTCGTCGCCGATTACCAGCCGCTCACCGACATGCGCGCGTCGAGCGCGTATCGGCTGAAGGTGGCGCGCAACCTGCTGTGGCGCTTCCACCTCGAAACGCGCAATGACGCGCCGCTCGCCCTTTTCGACGTGAACGCGTTCGCGTTCACAGCCGGAGTGCCGGGGTTGTCGGGCACATCGGACGCGACCGTTGCGAAGGAGTCGTCGTGATGAACCGCACTGATGCTTTCGTCGAACACGCCGGCGGGACACTTGCCGCGAAGCCCTCCGCCGCGCATGACCACGAACACGACGCGGCGATCGGCGTGTCGCTGCCGCATGAATCGGCCGCGCTGCACGTCAGCGGCGAGGCCACCTACACGGACGACATCGCCGAACTGCAAGGCACGCTGCACGCAGCGCTCGGCCTGTCGCGCCATGCGCACGCGCGGATCGTGTCGATGGATCTGGACGCGGTCAGACGTGCGCCCGGCGTGATCGCCGTGCTGACCGCCGAGGACATTCCCGGCGAAAACAATTGCGGCCCGGTGCTGCACGACGACCCGATTCTCGCCGTCGACGAAGTGCTGTATCTCGGCCAGCCGGTATTCGCGGTGATTGCCGAGAACCACGAACTGGCGCGCCGCGCCGCCGCGCTCGCGAAAAGCGACGACGTGATCCGCTACGAACCGCTCGAAGCCATCCTCACGCCGGCCGAAGCGAAGGCCGCCAGGCAGTTCGTGCTGCCGCCGCTGCATCTCAGACGCGGCGAGCCCGACGCGAAGATCGCCGCCGCGCCGCACCGGATCAGGGGCACGTTCGAAGTGGGCGGCCAGGAGCAGTTTTATCTGGAAGGCCAGATCGCCTACGCGGTGCCGAAGGAAATGGACGGCATGCTCGTCTACAGTTCGACGCAGCATCCGAGCGAAATGCAGCAGGTGGTCGCGCACATGCTCGACTGGCCCGCCCACAACGTGGTGTGCGAATGCCGGCGCATGGGCGGCGGCTTCGGCGGCAAGGAATCGCAGTCAGCGCTGTTCGCGTGCGTGGCGGCGCTGGCCGCAAAAAGGCTGCGCCGTCCGGTCAAGCTGCGCGCCGACCGCGACGACGACTTCATGATCACCGGCAAGCGCCACGACGCGGTCTACGAGTACGAAGCCGGCTTCGACGACGACGGCCGCATTCTCGGCACCCGCGTCGAAATCGCGTTACGCGCGGGCTATTCGGCCGATCTTTCAGGCGCCGTCGCGACGCGCGCGGTGTGCCACTTCGACAACGCGTACTACCTGTCCGATGTCGATATCGTCGCGCTGTGCTGCAAGACCAACACGCAATCGAACACCGCGTTCCGCGGCTTCGGCGGTCCGCAAGGCGCGCTCGTGATGGAAGTGATGCTCGACAGCATCGCGCGTCAGCTGAAGCGCGATCCGCTCGACGTGCGCGTCGCCAACTACTACGGCGTCGGCGAGCGCGATACCACGCCCTACGGGCAACCCGTCGAGGACAACATCATCGCGCCGCTCACCGACGCGCTGCTCGACAGCAGCGACTATCGCGCGCGCCGCGCGGCGCTCGCGGCCTTCAACGCGGGCAGTCCGGTGCTCAAGCGTGGCCTCGCGTTTTCGCCGGTCAAGTTCGGCATCTCGTTCAACGTGCCGTTTCTGAACCAGGCCGGCGCGCTGGTGCATGTGTACAAGGACGGCTCGGTGCTCGTCAATCACGGCGGCACCGAGATGGGCCAGGGGCTCAACACGAAAGTCGCGCAGGTCGTCGCGAATCAGTTCGGCTTGCCGCTGTCGCGCGTGCGCGTCACCGCAACCGATACGTCCAAGGTCGCGAATACGTCGGCGACCGCGGCCTCGACCGGCAGCGATCTGAACGGCAAGGCCGCCGAGGCGGCCGCACAGACGATCCGCGTGCGGCTTGCCGAACTCGCGGCCCAACAGCTCGGCGGCAACCCGCAGGACGTGCAATTCGCCCACGGCGCGGTGTCGGTGAACGGCGGCGCAATGCCGTTCGAGCAACTGGTCGGCGCGGCGTATCTCGCGCGCGTGCAATTATGGTCGGACGGTTTCTACACGACGCCGAAAGTGCATTGGGATGCGAAAACGCTGACGGGTCATCCGTTCTATTACTTTGCGTATGGCGCGGCGGTGTCGGAAGTGGTGATCGACACGCTGACCGGCGAATGGAAGCTGGTGCGCGCGGACGTGCTGCACGACGCCGGCCAGTCGATCAATCCGGCGATCGACATCGGCCAGGTGGAAGGCGGCTTCATTCAGGGCATGGGCTGGCTCACCACCGAGGAGCTGTGGTGGAACCGCGATGGCCGTCTGATGACGCACGCGCCGTCCACGTACAAGATTCCCGCGGTGAGCGATACGCCCGCCGCGTTCAACGTGCAGCTCTATCAGAACCAGAACGCGGAGCCGACCGTGTTCCGCTCGAAGGCCGTCGGCGAGCCGCCGTTGCTGCTGCCGTTCTCGGTGTTTCTTGCGATTCGCGACGCGATCGCGGCGGCGGTGCCGGGGGCGGAACATGCTCCACAGTTACGGGCGCCGGCCACGCCCGAAGCGATACTCGATGCGCTGGACGCGTTGCAGGCCGGGTGCGCAAAGGAACCCGCAGCGGAGCCGGCCATCACCGACACGACGGCCTGAGCCCGGGCGCAATGGAATGATCGAAGGGGATTAACCCCACGGCGTGACGCGACCCGAACGCGTCACGCAGACCCACAAACGCAATCGCCGCACGGACACCCCGCGCGGCCCCGTACGGAGAACCGCCGGATGCAAGCCTGGCTACCTGACCTGCAACAACTGCTCGCGCACGGCGACGCCGCCGTGCTGGTGACGGTCGCGCGCGTCGAAGGTTCGGCGCCCCGCGAAGCCGGCACCAAGATGATCGTCACCCGCGACTCGGCCAGGCATACGATCGGCGGCGGCCACCTCGAATGGAAAGCGATCGAGACCGCGCGGCAGGTGCTGCGCGACGGCATGCGCTCGCCGCACATGCGCCGGCTGGAGCGCTTCGCGCTCGGCCCGAGCCTCGGCCAATGCTGCGGCGGCGCGGTGATTCTCGCGTTCGAGCGGCTCGACATCGGCGACCTCGGCTGGATCACGTCGCTTGCGAAGCGCGTGGCCGCCGGTCTTTCGACGGTGCGTAGCGTATCATTCGGCCCCGCACCGGATGCGGTGATGCTGTCCGACCCCGAGCCGGGAGTCGACGCCGCCGACTGCCTGCTGTGGGACGGCGCCGGTTTCGACGACAGCAGCGCGCTGCTCACCGAAACCATCGCGCCGGGCGACTTCGCCGTCGTGCTGTTCGGCGCCGGCCACGTGGGCGCCGCGCTAGTCCGGGTGCTGGCCACGCTGCCCTGCACGGTCCGCTGGGTCGACGAACGCGATGCGCAGTTCCCGCCCGTCGAATCGCTGCACGCGCCGAACGTCAAGCTCGATCCGAACGACGCGCCCGACGAAGCCATCGACCAGGCCGCGCCGAACACGTACTTCATCGTGATGACGCACAACCATGCGCGCGATCTGGAGTTGGCCGAGCGCATTCTGCGGCGCGGCGACTTCGCGTTCTTCGGCATGATCGGCTCGCATAGCAAGCGCAAGCAGTTCGAACACCGGCTGGCGGCGCGCGGCATCGACCCGTCGCGGGTCGCGCGGATGAAGTGCCCGCTCGGGGTCGACGGCATCGTCGACAAGTCGCCGGAGGTGATCGCGATTTCGGCGGCCGCGCAGGTGCTGCAAGCCGTCGAGACGAACGCGAGCGCACATCACACGACGCAGGCGGTGTGAAGCGCGGCGCTTCGGCTCTTGCCGCATCGCCCGCGTCTGCGCTACCGATCATCCGTCGCGAACCGACTCCAACAAACTCATAACCGACCATGACTACAACGACCGCACCCACCCCATCGCTCGCCGATAAAACCGCGCGGGCTCCGAAGGCCGAACTGCACATCCATATCGAAGGCTCGCTCGAACCCGAGCTGATCTTCGCGCTCGCCGAACGCAACGGCGTGAAGCTCGCGTACGACTCGATCGAGGCGCTGCGCGCCGCATATGCGTTCACCGATCTGCAATCGTTCCTCGACATCTACTACGCGGGCGCGAGCGTGCTGTTGCACGAGCAGGACTTCTACGACATGACGATGGCGTATGTCGAACGGTGTCTCGCCGACAACGTGGTCCACAGCGAAATCTTCTTCGACCCGCAGACGCACACCGAACGCGGCGTGCCGATCGCGACCGTGGTGGCCGGCATCGAACGCGCGCTCGCCGACGCGGAAAAGCGCGGCATGTCGAGCAAGCTGATTCTGTGCTTCCTGCGCCATCTGTCCGAAGAGGACGCGCTCGCCACTTTCGAAGAAGCTCGGCCGCTGTTCGAGCAGTACAAGCATCGGCTGATCGGCGTCGGGCTGGATTCGTCGGAGCGCGGCCATCCGCCTTCGAAGTTCGAACGCGTGTTCGCGAAGGCGCGCGCGCTCGGTCTGAAACTCGTCGCGCACGCGGGCGAGGAAGGCCCGCCCGCGTACATCTACGAAGCGCTCGATTTGCTGCAGGTGGACCGCGTCGATCACGGCGTGCGCAGCATCGAGGACCCGGCGCTCGTCACGCGGCTGGCCGACTCGCGCGTCGCGTTGACCGTGTGCCCGTTGTCGAACCTGAAGCTGTGCGTGTTCGACGATCTCACCAAGCACACGCTGAAGGACCTGCTCGATCGCGGCGTCGCGGTGACGGTGAATTCCGACGATCCGGCCTATTTCGGCGGCTACGTCAACGCCAACTACTTCGCCACCATCGACGCGCTGAAGCTCGACGATGCCGAGGTCTACACGATCATCCGCAACGGCTTCGAAGCGTCGTTCGTGACGCCCGAGGAACGTGCCGAGCTGATCGCGAAGCTCGACGCGCACTGGTATCAAAGCGGCCCGCACTGACGGGCCGGTATAAGGCAGCCGGCGGCGGCACGGGTTCTCTCTGGAGCCGAGGAGGAACCCGCCTTCCGCGCTGTTCGGCTTTTCACATTCGGAGACGGTTTTTCCATGACTCAAACGACTAACCCGGCGAACCCGCCCAAACCAGCGCAATCGGCATTTCGCGCGCAACTGCTGACCTTCAACGGCGACCCCGCGCAATCGCCCGATGCGGCCGTATTCCACGAGGACGGTCTGCTGATCGTCGAAGACGGCCACGTGGCGGCGGCGGGCGCGTATGCGGCGCTCGCGTCGCGGCTCGCCCCGGGCACCCAGGTAGAGGAGATGCGCGACAAGCTGATCGTGCCGGGTTTCATCGACACGCACATTCATTTCCCGCAAACGGACATGATCGCGTCTCCCGCGCCGGGTTTGCTGCCGTGGCTCGACACTTACACGTTCCCGACCGAGCGCCGCTTCGCCGACGCCGCGTATGCGCGCGACACCGCGAGCTTCTTCGTCGACGAACTGCTCGCGTGCGGCACGACCACCGCGCTGGTGTACTGCACGGTCCATAAGGCATCCGCCGACGCGCTGTTCGCCGAGAGCGAAGCGCGCAATTTGCGGATGGTGGCGGGCAAGGTGCTGATGGACCGCAACTGCCCCGAGTTCCTGCGCGACACCGCGCAATCGGGCTACGACGACAGCGCCGAGCTGATCGGCCGCTGGCACAATCGCGGGCGCCAGATGTATGCGCTCACGCCGCGTTTCGCGCCGACTTCGACCGAAGCGCAGCTCGAAGCATGCGGCGTGCTCGCGGGCAAACATCCGGACGTGTTCATCCAGAGCCACGTCGCGGAAAACATCGACGAAGTGAAATGGGTCGCCGAGCTGTTCCCCGGCCACCGCAGCTATCTGGACATCTACGATCACTACGGCCTGCTGCGCCGCCGCGCGGTGTACGGCCATTGCATCCACCTCGACGAGGAAGACCGCAAACGCATGGCGCAAACCGGCACGGTCGCCTCGCATTGCCCGACCTCGAACCTGTTTCTCGGCAGCGGCCTGTTCGACTTCGACAAGGCCGACGCGGCGGGCATGCCGATCGCGCTGGCGACCGACGTCGGCGGCGGCACTTCGTTCTCGATGCTGCAAACGATGAACGAGGCGCACAAGGTCGCGCGTCTGGGCGGCCATCATCTGACCGCCACGCGGATGTTCTACCTCGCGACCGCAGGCGCGGCCGAAGCGCTCGATCTCGCGGACAAGGTCGGCACGTTGAAGCCGAACTCGGAAGCGGACTTCGTGGTGCTCGACCCGCAAGCGACGCCGCTGCTCGCGCGCCGCACCGCGCGCAAGGAATCGCTGGAAGAGTTGCTGTTCGCGTTCGCGCTGCTCGGCGACGATCGCGCGGTTTATGAAACGTATGCGGCCGGCAAGCGGGTGCATCGTCGCGACGATGCGCGGCAGCATGTGGCGGGGGCGGCGAGGATCGCGGCTTGATCCGCTCACATCGCTGAATCAAAAACGGCGCTTCGTTCCCGAAGCGCCGTTTTCATTTTTGCCCCTGAAACACAGCCCAATGCGTTCACCCCATTCAGCGCTGCACGCACACCTGATGCAACGCCGTGAGCCGCCGCACCGGATCGGCGACATACGGATTCGATTCATCCCACGCGTACCCCGCCAGCACCGCGGTGATCATGCGCCGGATCGACGGCGTCTGATCCGGGTGATAGATGATGTCCTGCAACTCGCCGCTATACCAGCGCTCGACGAACGCGCGGAACGTGTCGATCCCCTTGCGCAGCGGCACGTCGTAATCCGCGGACCAGTCGACCGCCGCGCCGTCCAGTTGGCGGTTCAGCGTGTGCGCCGCGAGGTGCGCGGAGCGCAGCGCGATCGTCACGCCGGACGAGAACACCGGATCGAGAAATTCGCCCGCATTGCCGAGCAGCGCGTAGCCGGGCCCATGCAGACGCTCGACGTTCGCCGCGTAGCCGCCGATATGGCGCACCGGCATCACGAACGGTGCACCGCCGATCAGCCGGTTCAGCGTCGGCTCCTGCTGGATCAGCGCGCGCAGCGTCGCGTCGCGCTCCGCTTCCGGCACGTCGAGAAAGCTCGCCTCGGCGACACAACCCACCGACGACCGGCCACCCGCCAGCGGAATCATCCAGAACCACACGTCGCGGCGCTCGGGGTGCGTTGCGATGCAGATCTTGTTGCGATCGCTCGCGTCGACCGGAATGCCGTCGCGCACATGCGTGAAGAGCGCGGCGCGCGTCGGCATCCGCGTCGGCGATTCGAGATTCAGCAGACGCGGCAGCACGCGCCCGAAACCGCTCGCGTCCAGCACGAAGCGCGCTTCGATCTGGTACGCGTGGTCGGCCTCGTCGACCACGTCGACGAGCGGCATAAGACCAGTGAGGCCCGTGTGAACCGCGCGCACCGTGTGGCCGAAGCGTACGTCGGCGCCCTGTTCGGCGGCGCAGCGAATCAGGATGTCGTCGAACACCGCGCGCTCGACCTGGTAGGTGGTGCCCCATCCGGGTGAATGCTTGTCGCGGAAGTCGAACGACGACGACTGGTCGCGATACACGAAGTGCGCGCCGTTCTTGTACTGGAAGCCCGCTTCGACCACGGCTTGCAGCATGCCGGCCTCTTCGAGGTAGGCCATGCTTTGCGGCAGCAGGCTCTCGCCGATCGAGAAGCGCGGAAAATGCTGACGCTCCAGCACGAGGACCGAACGGCCCGTTTTGCGCAACAGCGCGGCCGCGACCGCGCCCGCCGGACCGGCGCCGATGATCGTGACGTCGACTGTGGTCCGCTTTGACGAATGTTGATTCACGTGTGCCTCACTGCTTGCAAATGCGTGCTTGCAAATGCGTGGGTTTGTCTGCGCGGCGCGGCCATTTCAAGCGCCTAGCCATGCTTCGAACATCAGGCTCGCGCAACTGCCGCCGAACCCGAATGAAACCGACATTGCCGTGTCGATACGCGCATCGCGCGTGGTCCGCACGAGCGGCATGCCGCGCACTTCCGGCTCCGGCGTGCCCATATCCGCCGTGCCCGCGATGAACCCGTCGCGCATCATCAGCAGCGTGTAGATCGCCTCGTGCGCGCCGCACGCGCCAAGCGAATGCCCGGTCATGCCTTTGGTCGAAGAAAACGCCGGCACGCGGTGATCACGTGCCACGCCGAAAACCGTCTGCAATGCGCGCAGCTCCTCGAGATCGCCGAGCGGCGTCGACGGCGCGTGCGTGTTGACGTAGTCGGGGCGCTTGCCCGCTTCATCCAGCGCGCCGCGCATCGCCCGCGCGATACCTGCCGCGCGCGGCGCGACCATGCCGGCGCTGTCGGTGCAAGCGCCGAATCCGCTGAGTTCCGCGTAGATGCGCGCGCCGCGCGCCAACGCGTGATCGAGCGCTTCGAGCACCAGCACGCCGCCGCCCGACGCGATCACGAAACCGTCGCGCTGCATGTCGTACGGACGCGATGCATGCTGCGGCTCGTCGTTGAAGCGGCGCGACAGCGCGCCCATCGCGTCGAACAGCAGCGTCGTGTTGTCGTGCAGCGCGTCGCTGCCGCCGGCCAGCACGATCTGCTGACGGCCGGTCTGAATCAACTGCATCGCCTGCCCGATCGCGAGCGCCGAGGTCGTGCACGCCGACGACGGCGAATAGCTCATCCCTTCGAGCCCGAACAGCTGCGCGACGTTGGCGGACGAGGTGCTGCTCATCGCCTGCGGCACCGTGTACGGCGGCACCTTGTCGACGCCGCGCGCGTGCGCGATCGCCAACGCCGCGTCGTAACTCGACAGCGAGCCGACGCCCGAGCCGATCACCGCGCCTGCGCGCGGCGAGCGCAACAGCGCGGGCGCGAGCCCGGCGTCGTCGATCGCCTGGCGCGCGGCATGGCACGCGAAGCGCGCGGTGTCGCCCAAGAAGCGTTCGAGCTTGCGCTCGAACGGCGGCTCGTGCGCAACCGACACGACGCCCGCCACCTGCGACGCGAACCCGCGCTCACGCCACGCATCGATCCGCTCGATACGCGAGCGGCCCGCGCGCAACGCGGCGGCCACGTCGTCGAGCGTATTGCCGAGGCACGACACGATCCCCATGCCGGTGACAACCACGCGTTTCAGCGCGATGCTCATCGGACGCGCCTGAAAATCAGCGACGTGTTGATGCCGCCGAACGCGAAGTTGTTGCTCATCACATGCTCGGCGTCGATCTCGCGCCCCGTGCCGACGATGTAGTCGAGCGGCGCGCAAGCCGGATCGAGGTTGTCGAGATTCAGCGTCGGCGCGTACCAGTTGCGTTTCATCATCTCGATGGTCCACCACGCTTCGAGCGCGCCGCACGCGCCGAGCGTATGGCCGACGTAGCTCTTGAGCGAGCTGATCGGCATGCGCGCGCCGAAGGTCTGCGCGGTCGCCTGACTTTCGGCGATGTCGCCGCGATCCGTCGAGGTGCCGTGCGCGTTCACGTAGGCGATCGCTTGCGGCGTCAGTTGCGCGTCGCGCAGCGCGAGCTGCATCGCGAGCGCCATGGTGTCGGTGGTCGGCTGGGTCATGTGCGCGCCGTCCGAGTTGCAGCCGAAGCCGACGATCTCCGCGTGAATCCGCGCGCCGCGCGCCACCGCGTGTTCGTATTCTTCGAGCACCAGCGTGGCCGCGCCTTCGCCGACCACGAGGCCGTCGCGCGCGGCATCGAAAGGACGCGGCGTCAGATGCGGCGCATCGTTGCGCGTGCTGGTCGCGTACAGCGTGTCGAACACGGCGACCGCCGGTCCCGACAGTTCTTCCGCGCCGCCCGCCAGCATCAGCGTCTGCTTGCCGGTCTGGATCGCCTCGAACGCGTAGCCGATCGCCTGGCTGCCCGACGCGCACGCGCACGAGGTCGGAATGATGCGCCCTTTCAGATCCCAGAAGAGGCTGACGTTGACCGCCGTGGTGTGCGGCATCATCTGCACGTAGCTGTTCGACGTGACGTTGCTCATCGAGCCGGTTTCCAGCATCGTGCCGAACGCGCGGATCGGCTGCACCGAGCCCGACGACGAGCCGTACGCGACGCCCATGCGGCCGTCCGCGATGCTCGGGTCGTCGGCGAGGCCCGCGTCGGCGAGCGCCAGCTCGCTCGCGCGCACCGCATACATCGACACCGGCCCCATCGCGCGCGTCTTCTTGCGCGGATAATGCGCGGGCACGCTGAAGTCCGGCAACGGACACGCGAGCCGCGTATGCAGCGACTCGAAGTAATCCCACTCGGGCATGCGCCGCACCGCGTTTTCGCCGCGCTTCAGGCGCGCTTCGATCGCGTCCCAGCTATCGCCGAACGCGGTGACGCCGCCCATGCCGGTAATGACGACGCGCTTCATCAGACCATCCCGCCGTTCACGCCGATCACCTGGCGCGTCACGTACGAGGCCGCATCCGACATCAGGAAGCTGACCACCGACGCAACCTCCGCAGGCTGGCCGACGCGGTTCATCGGCACCGTCTTCAACGCCTGTTCCAGCGGCATCTGGTCGAGCATGCCGGTTTCGATCAGACCCGGCGCGACGCAGTTGACGGTGATGTTGCGTGTCGCCAGTTCCACCGCGAGCGCCTTGGTCGCGCCGATCAGCCCGGCCTTTGCCGCGCTGTAGTTGACCTGTCCGCGATTGCCCGTGACGCCCGACACCGACGCGATCGTGACGATGCGCCCGCCCTTGCGCGCGCGCACCATCGGCATGGTCAGCGGGTGGACCACGTTGTAGAACGCGTCGAGTCCGGTCTCGATCACGATGTCCCAATCTTCTTCGGTGAGCGCGGGAAACGCGGCGTCGCGCGTGACGCCCGCGCTGCACACGATGCCATAGTACGGACCGTGCGCGGCGACATCCGCTTCGAGCGCCGCGCGGCACGCGGCGCGCTCGCGCACGTCGAATTGCAGCACGCGCGCCGTGCCGCCTTGCGCGGCGATGCCCGTCGCCACCGCGTCGGCTTCGCTGCGTCCCGTGCGGCAATGCACGGAGACCGCGAAGCCGTCGGCGGCCAACTTATACGCAATCGCGCGGCCGATGCCGCGGCTTGCACCGGTAACGAGAACACGCCGGCTCATGAACTGACACTCCCTTCGATGAATGACTGAAAATCGGGCGGCTGAAAGATCTTGATGACGGCCTCCGCGCAACACACGCCGTCTTGATGGATCGTGCATTCGTACGCGCCGTGGCCCGCTTCAGCACGCAGCAGCTCGCTCACGTGAATCAGCAGTTGCGCGCCAGCGGCGAAGGCTGGCCGCAGTGCGTGATAGCTGCGCGAGCCGAGCAGCACCCCGGGCCGCGCGCGCCCGCCGCCGCGCATCGCCAGCAGCGCGACGTGCGCGGCGATCGCCTGCGCCATCAGTTCGATGCCGATCCACGCGGGCATTGCGCCGTCGGCGTCGGCGTACCACGCTTTCGGGTCGACGCTGGCGCGCGCGCTCAGCATGGTGTCGCTGAAGCTGTCGACGGCGTCGATCAGCAGCATCGTGCCGCGATGCGGGATGATCGCCTCGATCGGTTGCCGCACGAGTTGCTCGTCGCCTGGCGGGGGAGTCGTCATGCGCGTCACCGTGCGAGGATCAGGCTGACATTGCTGCCGCCGAAAGCGAACGAATTGCTCATCACGTATTGCGTGCCCGCGCCGCGCGGCAGGAAGCGTTCGCTTTCCACGAGATCGAGCGCGGGCAACGCGGGATCGGCTTCGCCGTCCCACAGATGATGCGGCAGCGGCACGTCGTCGCGCGCGAGCGTGAGCCACGCGAAGCCAAGTTCGGTCGCGCCCGCCGCGCCGAGTTGATGGCCGGTCAGCGGCTTGGTGCCGCTCGTCGCCACACCGTTCGCAAACACCCGCGCCATCAGCTTCGCTTCCATCTCGTCGTTCTTCGGCGTGGCGGTCGCGTGCAGGTTCACATAGCCGAGCGCGGACGGTGCGATGCCCGCATCGGCGAGTGCCGCGCGCAACGCGAGTTCGCCGCCGACGCCTTGCGGGTCCGGCGACGAAATGTGATGCGCGTCGCTCGATTCGCCGACGCCCGCGAGCCGCACCGCGGCTTCATCGCGGCTCATCAGAAGCACGGCCGCACCCTCGCCGACATTGATGCCGCAGCGGTTGACGCTCATCGGATTGGTGCGCACGGCGCTGGTCGATTCGAGCGATGCGAAGCCCTGCATCGTCAGTTCGCAAAGGGAATCGACGCCGCCCACCACCACGGCATCGCACAGTTGCAATTGCAGCAGCCGGCGCGCCGACGCGAACGCTTTCGCGCTTGACGTGCACGCGGTCGAGATCGTGAAGGCCGGCCCTTGCACGCCGAGCGCGGCGGCGGCGAACGGCGCGGCGGTGCCGATTTCCATCTGCCGGTAGTTGAAGTTGTCGGGCAGTTCGCCCGCTTTCGCGTGATAGACGAACGCGGCTTCGGCCGCCTCGATACCCGAGGTGCTGGTGCCGAGCACCACGCCGATCCGGTCGGCGCCGTAACGCTCGCGCGCGGCGTCGATGGCGGGCGCGATCTGCGCGAGCGCGGCCAGCAGCAAGCGGTTGTTGCGGCAGTCGTAGCGCGCGAGGTCGGCGCGGGGAGCCAGGTCCAGCGGCGCGAGCACGCTGCCGGCGAACGCGTCGCCGATTCCCGTGTGCACGTTCGCCATGCCTGGCGCGTGTGTGGCGGCGAGCGCCGGCACGATCTCATCGACGTTGCCGCCGAGCGCGTTGATCATGCCGAGCGCGTGTAAATAGACTGATGGCGCTCTCATGCCGCCCTCCTCGATTCCGATGGCATGCCGATCGGCGCAAGCAGCACCGCGACCGCGATGCCGAGCGCGAGCGTCGCGCCGAAGCTCTTCAGCGCGGGCATCGCGCTCATGCCGAGCATGCCGAACGACAACAGCGTGGTGGCCGCCGACAGCAGCACGCCGGTCCACACCGCGCCGAGATCCGCGTCCGCGCGCAGACAGCCTTCGCGCAGGAACACCGCATAGTTTGCGCCGACGCCGAGCACCAGCATCAGCGCGAGCCAGTTGAACAGGTTGAGCGGCACGCGGGCGTAGCCGAATATTGCGAGCGTGACGCCCACTGCGAGTGCCACCGGCAGGGTGGTGGCGATGCCGCCACGCAGGCGGTTTCTCAATGGGACTTTCTGCGGAGCGTGCCCCGACGGCACTTCCTTCGGCGCCCGCCCTAAGGGGACTTCCTTCGGGGCGTATCGCATGGTCAGTAGCACGAGCACCAGTGCGAGTGCACCGCCGAGCCACCAGCCGCTATCCACCCGATATGCGCCGAACAGCTTCGACACGCTGGCGGCCTTGTCGACGAACGTGACGCCTGGCAAGCGCTGCGCGAGCGCGAGCAACGCGGGCTCGTTGCGCGGCGTCACGCCTTGCGGAATCACGACTGCCGCATACGCGTGCGTCGCGGAATCCACTTCACCGAGCCACAGATGCCGATACGGTTGCGACCACGGCGCGGCCAGCCATCGCTCGACGCCCAGCGGCGGCTGCGCTTGCGCTTGCGCATACGCGGCGAGCCACGCATCGGCGACTTGGTCCTTGAACCCTGCTTGCAGCAATGTCGCGCGCAATGCGGCGGGGTTGTCGAACACACGCTTGGCGAGCAGCGCGCGGTCTTCGCTCTGCTGCTTCGCGGACGGCACGAATTGCGTCACCGACTGATAAGCGCCAACCTGGTTCGCCGTGCCGTCCAACGCATCCAGTTGCACGTCCAGCGCTTCGGCATGTTGCAGCACCGCTTCCGGCGTATCGCCGCGCACGACGAAAAACTGCGCGCTGTTATCGACGCCCACCGCGTCGCGCACCTTGTCCTCCTGCGCGACGAGCGACGGGTCGCGCTGGATCAGCAGATGGATATCGTCGTCACTGGTCAGACGCAGCCAGCCCGGAATTGCGACGAGCAGCAACAGCGCTGTCACGTACGCCGCGCGCCGCCCGCCGATCGCGCGCCGCCAGAGCGCCAGCAAACGCGCCGCCCCCAAGAACACGCGTTGCGGGCTGCGCTTCGGCGCGCGCGTCAGCAACGCAGGCAACAGCCACAGCACGGACGCAAACGCCGTCGTGATGCCGACCATCGCGAAGCATGCGATCTGCCTGAGCGCGGGAAACGGCACCCACATCAGGATCGCGTAGCCGAGCAGGCTCGTCAGCAGCGCGACCGTCAGCGCGGGCCGCACCGTACGCGCGCCGCGCCGCGCGTCCCAATCGCGCTGCGCGCCGAGATACACGACAAAGTACTGGATCGAATAATCGACGGCCTCGCCGATCAGGCTCGCGCCGAACACCAGCGTCAACAGGTGCAGCTTGCCGAACACCAGCAGCGTCACGGCCAGCGCGCAGACGATGCCGAGCGCCGTCGACACGAAGCCGAGCAGCAGCAGGCGCGGCGAGCGGAACACCCACAACATCAGCAGCGCGATCCCGCACAACGACGCGACGCCGATCAGATGCACTTCGCGTTCGGCCGCGCTGCGCGCCGATTCCGCGTAGAACACCGCACCGGTGCGTGCCACCGAGACATCGGGGAACGCCTGTCGCAATGCGCTTTCGCTTTGGGCGAGCGCCGCGTGCACCGCGCGCTGCGTTTTCGTTTCGTAGGCCGAGCCCGGCAACGTCGCGACGATCAGCACACTGGTCGCGGCGCCCCGATGCGCGACCAGCAGGTTGTCTTCGACCTCGAGATTCGATGTCGCGAGCGGCAGGCCGCCGAGCCAGCGTTGGAGCCAACCGAACGGATCGTCGGCGAGCGGCGTGGTGAGGCCGCCGTTTAGCGGGCTGTAGATGCGCTGCGCGAGGGTGTCGCGCAAGGTCGTGCTGGATGAGCCTGTTGCGCCGCCGGCGAGCGCCGCGCGGTCAACCGGCGCGAGCAGGCCGAAGCGATACGGCATGTATAACGCGGCGATCTGCGCGAGATCGAACGGCGGCAACTCCGCCGTCACCGAGCCGAACGCCCCGCTCTTTTGCAGCGACGCGCCGAGCTGCTTCGCCGCAGCTTTCGCGTGCGCGTCGTCGTTGCTGGTGACGAGCAACACCGTACGGTCGCCGAGCGCGCTTGCCAGCGTGTCGACCGCCTTTTCGGCGACCGGGTCCGCTTCGGTGGCGGGCAGGAGCGCGAGCAGATCGGTCTGCAACGGCGACGGCCCCGCGAAGCGCCACGCGCAATACAGCGCCGCGACCAGCGCCAGCAGCAACCACGCGACGCGCACAGCCCACATCTGTCTTGCGGAGCGTCGTGGAGGCACCTTCTGCGTATCGTGCCCGTCGCGCAAGTCCCGCATGTTCATCACGGCGCTCCGAGCAGGCTGCGTTCAGCCGCAGCCGGTTCGGTCACCGCCTCGCTCTTCGTGAAGTCGAGCTGCGTCACATCGCCGTTCGCCAGCGTGATGCGCAAGCTTTGCAGGTAATCGCCGCCGTCCATCTCAAGACGTTTGATCGACTGCGCGATCTGCGGCTGGTTCGGGGTGAGCTGCATGCGCCATTGCGTGGCGCTGCCTTCGGCCTGCACGTCGAATTGCGAGTACAGCGCCGACAGGTCGCCGCCGAGCATAGCGCGCATCATCTTCGAGACCTGCGCGACACCGCGTGTGCCTTGCGCGCTGTGGGCGCTCACGCGCCGGCCGGCGGCGTCGACCTGGGTGACGCCCGCGTCGGTGATCACATAGGTGGCTTTGTAGGGTGTATCGATCCGCCAGATCACGCCGCGCTCGCGATAGAACAGCAATGCGCCGCTGCTGACGAGCGGCTGTTTCATCGCGGCAAGTGTCTGCGTCTGCGTGAATTGCGCGCGCACGCCCTTGGGCTGGGCGAGATGGGTCGCGATCTGGGAAACGAGTGCGGGGTTGCCGGTTGTTGATGCAGTTGCGGTGGTTGATGCAGTTGCGGTGGTTGATGCAATTGCGCTTGTTGCCGCGACGCCAACCATACCGATCACGCTCAACATACTCAACCCACTCACCAGCAGCGCGCGCAATTTCACCGTCCCCATACGCGCTCCAGCTTTTCGAATACGACCGGCGGCGACACGAACTGCAACTCCTGGGTGGCGGCATCGACCGCGACCTGGATCGTGTAGCCCTTCGTCAGCCGCGTGCCGGATGCGCAATCGACAATTTCATAGCCTATTTTCAGGCGGTTTTCGTGTTCGAGCAGTTGCGTGCGCACATCGAGTTTCTGGCCGTAGACGGCCGGCCGCACATACTTCAGATGCGCCTCGACGATCGGCCACAGATAACCCGAGGCCTGCATCTCGCGATAGTCGTAATCGAACGCGCGCAGCAGCGCCGCGCGGCCGATCTCGAAGTACTTCAGATAGTGGCCGTGCCAGCACACGTTCATCGCGTCGACGTCGTGGAACGGCACTTCGACCGTCGCGCTCGCGCTCAGCACTTTCGGCGTCCCGCTCATGCGTTCGACCCTCCGCGATAGTCGTCTAGCAGATCGCACGCGGCGATGCGCGCGGTCAACGCGCGCAGTTCGCTTTCCAGCGCGCGGTCTTCATCGACGAACGGCGAGCCCGTGCTGACGTTCTCGACAAACCTTTGCAACGGCGCCGGCACCGGTGTCGCGCTGTCGATCCGCAAACGCAGACGCGCGGCCTGCACCGTCGCGAGCGTATGCGCGGCGGCCACCTGCTCGGTCAACTCCAGCACGCGCAAACAGTCGCGCGCGGCGATCGTCCCCATGCTGACCTTGTCCTGATTGTGCGACTCGGTCGAGCGCGAAAAAACGCTGGCGGGCATCGTGTTCTTCAGCGCTTCCGCAGTCCATGCCGACGACGAAATCTGCACGGCCTTGAAGCCATGATTGATCGCGGCGCGCGCGGGCGCGGCACCCGACAGATTGCGCGGCAAGCCGTTGTTGAAATTCACGTCGACCAGCAGCGCGAGTTGCCGGTCCATCAGATCGGCGAGATTGGCGACCGCGACCTTCAGCGCATCCATCGCGAACGCGATATGGCCGCCGTAGAAGTTGCCGCCGTGCAGTACGCGCTCATTGTCGGGATCGATCAGCGGGTTGTCGTTGGCGCTGTTCAACTCGTTCTCGACGTCGCGGCGCACCCACGTCAGCGCATCGCGCGCCACGCCGATCACGTGCGGCGCGCAGCGAATCGAATAGCGGTCCTGCAGACGATGGCCCGGCGTATCGTCGCGGCCGGCGAGATCGTCGCGAATCCAGCCGGCCGCTTCGGCCTGGCCGGCGTGCGGCTTCACGTCGAACAGCGTCGCGTCGAAGTGTGCGGCGCGGCCGTCGAGCGCCACCGTCGAGAGCGCAGTCAAACGCGCGGCGAGCCGCGTCAGATGATCCGCGCGGGCAAACGCGAGACAGGCGAGGCCCGTCATCACCGCCGTGCCGTTCATCAGCGCGAGACCTTCTTTCGGCGCGAGCGTGAGCGGCGCCAGACCGAGTTCGGCCCACACGTCACGCACGTCGCGCAGCGCGCCTTCGAACTTCACGTCGCGCTCGCCGGCGAGCGCCGCCGCCACGTACGACAGCGGCGTCAGATCGCCGCTCGCGCCGACCGAGCCTTCGGCAGGAATGCGCGGCAACACGCGATGATTGATCAGATCGGCAAGGCGTTCGAGCAGCACCGGCCGCACGCCGGAAAAACCATAGGCCAGCGAGTTGAGCCGCGCGGCGATCACCGCGAGCGTTTGCGCCTCGTCGAGATGCTGGCCCATCCCGCAGCCGTGATAACGCGTCAATTGCAGCGGCAGCGCTTCGATCAGTTCCATCGGCACGTCGACCACACAGGCGTCGCCGTAACCGGTGTTGACGCCGTACACGGTCGCGCCCGCAGCCAGATGGCGGCGCAGAAAATCCGCGCCGCGCTGGATGCGCCCGCGCCATGCGTGGTCGGTGCTCAGCGCGACCGGCGCGCGGTGCTGCGCAATCGCGACGACCTCTTCGATCGACAGTTTGCGCGCGCCGATCACGACCGCCGTCGTGTTGGTGTTGGTGTTGGCGTTGGCGTTCGCCGTCATGCTCGCGCCGGCCTGGCGCGCCCCGCTCAGATCATGTTCGGCCATTCGCGCCTCGCTTGGGGCTGGCCCAGAAATCGAAGAAGTTGAACCATTGGTAAGGTGCCTTGCGGCAATAGTGTTCAAGACGTGCCGCGTAACGCTGCGCCCACGTCGCGAGATGCTGGGCGCGTTCGCGGCGCGGCAACTCGATGCGCTCGGCGAACGGCTCGAAATACAGGTGATAGCCGTCGTGCTCTTTCAGGCAGAAGAACAGATAGACCGGGCAGCCCAACGCATGCGCGAGCACATACGGCCCTTGCGCGAACGGCGCGCTCGCGCCGAGAAACTGCGCATCGGTCGTGCGGCCCGCTTCGTGCGCGGGCACGCGGTCGCCGACGATCACCAGCAACTCGCCGGCATCGACGCGCTGCTGCATCAGCACCGCGGTCTCGGGTCCGAAGTCGCCGACTTCGAGCAGATGCCGCGCGAAGTCGCTATTGGCCGACGCCAGCACGCTATTGAAGCGGCGCGCGTGCTCCGTGTAGACGACCGCGGTAACTTTCGCGTGAGCGCCGTGTGTGGCGAGCGCGCGGGTCATCTCCAGGTTGCCGAGATGCGCGCCGATCACGAGCGCGCCCTTGCCGCTCGCGACCAATGCTTCGAACGCCGAACGATCGTCGAACGTTACGTCGGCGGCATCGACGCGCCCGGACCAGGCGGCGAGTTTGTCGAAGCCCGACTGCGCGAACGCCAGCATGTGCCGATACGCGGACAGCCAGCCCGGACGCGGCGTTTCGCCTTGCGGCGCGGCCGCGCCGAGATGCCTGAAGTAGTCGGCCGACGCCTCGCGCGCGGCGCGGCCCGTCAGCAGAAAATATGCGACGACCGGGTGCAGCCAGAGCGCGGTGAAGCGGCGGCCGAACAGCTTGCAACTGAGCGCGAGCAAAGCCATGCCGAGGTGGCTGCCACGTTCGGCGACGCGCCACCAGTGCTGCCCGTTCGGCTCCGCGGCTTCATTCGGTTCGCCCGGTTCGCCCGGCTGTTCGGCAAGCGCGGCGCGGCGCGGCATCACCTTGTGCGCGAGCAGCATCGGCAGACGCCACAGCATGCCGAACACGAGCCGCGTATGGCTGCGGCTGATGCGCACGTTGTCCCACAGCACGTCGAAATGCGACACGCCGTCGGCGGCATAAGTGACGCATGTCGGAATCGAACGGAACGCCGCGCGCCGCCAATGCAGGCGCACGAGGATTTCGATGTCGAAGTCCATGCGCGTGGGCAGCCGCACGCTATCGATCAGCTCGCAAGCCAGCGACAACGGATACAGACGGAAGCCGCACATCGAATCGCGGATGGTCAGCGAAAGCGTTTCGATCCACACCCACACGTGCGTCAGATAGCGGCCGTAGAGGCGCGCTTTCGGCACGCTCTCGTCGTAGACCGGCCGGCCGAGAATCACCGCGCCCGGTTCGGCGCGAGCCGCGTCGACGAAGCGCGGCACGTCGGCCGCGTCGTGCTGTCCGTCGGCATCGATCTGCAACGCGTGCGTGTAGCCGGCGTCGCGCGCGGCGCGCAGCCCCGCCATCACCGCCGCGCCTTTGCCGCCGTTGACCGGCAGACGCAGCAGCGTGAGCTGCGCCGCGTACTGCTGTGCGAGCGCGGCGAGCACCTGCCGGGTCGGCTCGTCACTGCCGTCGTCGACCACGAAGATCGGCAGGCGGTGCACTGCGAGACGGGCGACGGTCGCGCCGATCGCGTCCTTGTGGTTGTAGATCGGGATGACGATGCAGGCAGCGAACCGGCTCATCACGCGGGCTCCCGATAGACGATCACCCCCGCTGCGCATTCGCGGCCGTCCATCCGGTACGCGAACTGCACGCGGCGACGCGCGGCGTCGTGTGCCAGCGTGAGCTTGAGCATCGCGCCCGGCAAGACCGGCACCATGAATTTCAGCCGATCGATCGACGCGACTGCGCGCACGGCCGGCACATGGTCGGCGGCGAGACGGATCGCCCAGTCGAGTTGAACCACGCCCGGCAGAATCGGCAGGCCGGGAAAGTGCCCGGCAAAATGTGCGAGCGTGCGCGGCACGCGCAGTTCGTAATGCAGCGTGTCGCCGCTGCGCGCTTCGGCGAGCACGTCCATGCCTTCGGCGCGTGCGTCGAAGGCGGCCGCCACCGCGCTCACCGGCAGCTTGCCGCGCGCGTCGAATGGCAAGGTCAGCCGGAAACGCCAATGACGCGGCAGCACGACCACGTCGAAATAGTTCGCAAGATGGCGGCGCAGGGTTCGCGCAAGCAGCACGCGGCCGTCGTCGCGCAACGCCGCGCCGCCCGCTTCGGTCAACGCGACCACCGCGCCGGCGCGTTCGCGCGACGCGCCTTCCAGCGGCACGATCGCCGCTTGCGCCACATACGGATGCAGCGCGAGACGCGCTTCCAGCTCGGCCAGCGACACGCGCTTGCCATCCAGCTTCAGCACGCGGTCGAGCCGGCCTTGCAAACGGAAGCGGCCGTGCGCGTCGCAAGTGATCCTGTCGTCGGTGCGATGCCAGCCTGGGTGGCCCAGATGCGGCGAGCGGAGGTTCAGCGCACCGTCCTCGTCGCGACGCACTTCGACGCCGGTCACCGGCTGCCACGCATCGGTGCGGTCCTGACGCCGCCACGCGATGCCGCCGGTTTCCGTGCTGCCGTAGATTTCCAGCGGCGCGGCGCCATACGCGGCGGCGTAGTGCTGCGCGGCTTCGAGCGCGAGCGGGCCGCCTGACGAAAAGAACGCGCGCGGCACCGGCGTCAACGAAGCGAAGCCGGGCAACGCGGGCCAACGCGACAATTGCGCGGGCGTCGAGACGACCACCGTCGCGCCGCATTGCGCGATCCGGCTTTGCAAATGCAGCGGCTCGAGGCTGAGCGCGCGATCAAACGCGCGGCCGGCGGCCAGTGGCCACAGCACGCGAAACAGCAAACCGTAGATGTGGTGATGCGGCACGCTCGCGAGCATCGTCGCGTCGCCGACCAGCGCGCCCCACTCCTGTTCCAGCGTGCGCACCTCGGCGTCGAATTGCGCGAGCGTCTTGCGGATCGGTTTCGGACGGCCGCTGCTGCCGGACGTGTAGAGCGTGAGTGGGGCTTGCGGATCGATCGGGTATGCGCGGCGCGCTGCGTGCGCTGCGACGCGATCCGCGCTCGTGTCAGGTGTGAACGGCGGCAGGTCCGCATCGGTCAGCACCACGTCGTAGGCGCCGGCGAGATCGGCTAGATAGCCCGGCGTCGCGTTGGCCGGCAACACCGGCTCCTTGCCGCATGCGAATAGCGCGAACAGTGCGCACGCGAAATCGAACGGATCGTCGATGCACAGCGCGTAGCGCGGCTCGGTGCGCGTTTGCAGCAGCGCGATCAGCGCGGCGACGCGCGCGCGGAACGCCACGCGATCCAGCACCGCGCCGCCATCCCGGCATACCGGCGCGGCGGCTTCGTCCGCAGCCGACAACAGATCGTGCAACGCGATCATGCCGCCCCCGAACGTGCGGCGCGCGGCAGCACGACCAGATAGCGCCAGATCACCTCGGCCACCAGCAGCATGCCGATCAGCCCATAAGCGATCGCGCCGTTATAGAGCGACCAGCTCGCGCGACTCCAGTAGAGCGCCGTGTACACGGAAAACGCGCCGTTCAGCACGAAGAACCCGCACCACACCTGGGTCACGCGCCGCGTGTAACGCACCGCGCCGGGCGGCAGATCCGGATTGCCGAGACGCGCGAATTTTTCGATCATCGACGGTCCGCGCACAAGCGTCGCGCCGAACGCGATCAACAGACCGAGATTGACGAGCGACGGATAGAACCGCAGCAGCAGCTCGCTATCGGTGGCGACGATCGCCGCCGACGCGCAACTCAGCATGCCGACCACTGCCCAGTCGATGGCGGTCAGACGCCGCAGCGACGCCGCGAGCGTGCCGCTGCCGGCCCAGCGCTGCAGCCACAGAATCGCGAACAGCATGCAGCCGACCACGCGCGGCGCGTCCCAGCGCCACGCGCACAGGATCAGCGCGGGATACGCGAGCTTCAGCAGCGCCTGCACGACGATCTTGCCCCAGCGGCGCTCAGTGCCGGGCGCAGGCGCGGCATTTTCAGGCGCCGCCGCCGACATGCGCGAGCGCGCGGCCGGCATCAGCCTTGGGCCGCCAGCAGGGATTCGACCGCACCGATCACGTCACCCACGGTGCGCACCGATTTGAAGGCCTCGGGCTTGATGCGGCGGCCGGTCATTTCCTGCAGTTTGATCGCGAGGTCGACGGCGTCGATGCTGTCGAGATCGAGGTCTTCGAACAGATGCGCGTCGGGCGTCACGCGTTCGGGCTCGATGGCGAAGTTCTCTTTGAAGATCGCGCGAATGCGTTCAAGAATCTCTGCGTCGGACACGGTTCATTCCCCCTTCTTTGAGGTTTCGTTCGTAGCAGCCGCCGCTTCGCTCTGGCTCGCGACCAATGCGGCCAGCGTGTTGATCGAGCGGAAGTGTTCGCGCGTGCGTTCGTCGTTCGCCGCGACGGTCAGTTGGTATTGCTTGCGCAGCACGATGCCGATTTCGAGCGCGTCGATCGAGTCGAGACCGATGCCGTCGGTATCGAACAACGGGGCATCGTCGTCGATATCGGCGGGCGTCAGGTCTTCGAGGTCGAGCGCTTCGATCAGAAGCTGCTTAATTTCCAGTTTTAAAGAATCCATAAGCGAACAGATGCTGGGTAATGTGTGCTTCGACGGCGCTCGTCACGCTGCGCGCCGCGAGAGCCGGTGTTGTTTGATGGGCCGCCAGCTGCTCGACGCCTAACGGCGCGAGCACGTTCACGCGCATCCGGAACGCGCGCGCCGGCACGTGATACCAGCGCATCTGCGTCATGAACGCGGGCGGGTCGCAATCCATCAGCACCGGCACGATCGGCGCGCCGGCCTTCAATGCCATGTGCGCGAAACCGCGCGAAAACGCATGCAGCCGATTGCGCGCGGGACTGCGCGTGCCCTCCGGAAAAATGATCACCGTATAGCCCGCCGCCAGTTGCCTCGCGCCTGCCTCGATCAGCGCCGCGGGGTCCGCATTGCTGACGTATTGCGCCGCGCGCACGATCCCCCAGAAGCACGGGTTGCTCCAGTGCGCGTTTTTCACGACGCAACAGGCGCGCGGCGTGAGCGACAGGAGCACCATCACGTCGAGGTAGGTCGGGTGATTCGCCACCACGATCGATGGCCCGCCTGCCCGCAATGCGTCCGAGCCCGACACGTCGAGCTTCATCACACCGGCGCTGCGCAGCAGCGCGACCAGCGCGCGAAAAAACCAGTGGATCACGCCCGTCACCGCCCGCTGCCGCGACGCGCGATGCGGCCACAGCCACGCGAGCGGAAACACCAGCACGGAAAACAGCACGCCGCAGATGCCGAACACCACGAAGGCCATGCCGGTCGCGCAAAAACGCCAGAGGTAATCAAGCCGCGCGGTCATGCCAACTCCAATGCCAGAGGGCGCCGGCGCGCTGCCAGCACGCCGGCTGGCCGGTTTCCAGACAGTGCAGCAGCGCCTGGCTCTGGGTCGCGAAGCTGGCGGCCAGGCCGAGGCCGCGCGCGGCGGTGGCTTCGGGGGCCGCTGCGGTTTCGGTGGCCGCGCGGTTCGCGCCGTGGCCGCCGGCCGCGTTTGCGTCGCCGGATCGCGCGGTTGGCTGGCCGCCGGTGCGGGACAGGGAGCACGTTACATGCCCCGCCGCCGCGTCGCGGTCCAGCAGAATCGCGATCGCACCGCCTTGCACTTCGTCTTCAATCGTGCCGTAGGCCGTGTCGGCCGGTTCATCGGCGTACACCAGCAGGACCGGCGAGTCAGGCTGCGTCGCGAATTGCGCGTGGGCTTCCAGCAGCGCGTAGCCGAGCGTTTGTGCGCCGGCCGAAATCGCGCTCGCCGCCGAGCGGTCGCCACGCGCGATCCCGAACACGCCGGTCATCGCGTTCAGCACCGACAGGCTGAAGGCGGTCGGCGAAACCGGCTCGGCCGCGCTGATGCTGCGCAGGATGTCGGTGGTGCGGCGCAATTCCCCGTGACGCGACGCGAACACGACCCGGACCGCGCCTTGCGCGACGCAGTCGTGCGCGACTTTCAGCGCGACTTTGGACAGCGTGCTCAGACGCCGCCGCACCATCGGCTCGATGAAGCCAATCTCGGGGGCGGCGGATGCGGTAGCCGGCCAGCTAGACCAGCGACCGACCGGAATGGTCCAGTGCAGATCGGGCATATCGGTGTTCGCGTGTAGATAGGGGAGGCTCGCGCGCCGGACGAAGCATACCGCTGTCTTAGCGTGCATGCGCCGCGCGGACCGGCATCTCTCCAGCCGGGGGCCATCCAGTTTTCTTATAGGGATTTCAGCGAATGAGCAGTGCCTGCTCACAGTCTCAGGGCGTCTGGCAACGAGTCTGATCGATCGTCGCGGGCTCGCCTGGTCGCCGGAATCATGGTGCGTATTCTGGATTAAATCAGCGACAAAAGACGTATCCATCTGTATCCGTCGTGCCGATGCTATAGAGGGTCGAAACGCGACGACCCATCGGTCACAACATCGGCGCCACGCGCGCCGGCAGTGCTGAAAGCCAGTGGCGGCGGGCCTTTGGCGGCGTCGACGACGGGCCCGATGGGCGCGAGCCGCACCATTGCTTTCAACCAGCCTTCCGCGCGCGTGTTTCAGATCGGAACATTTTGCAAGCTGCCGGCCGCCGCACGCCTCGTGCGCTACGCATGAACCCCCGTGCACGGCCGTCAAGTACGCGGTCACCCGCGTGCGGGGCCGCGGCGCTTAACGGCCAATTGCGCGATCCAACCCGCCCAGGCCTGCTATACTCCGTCCCTCATTGGGGAGTAGCCGCCCTGCGGCATGTCCGCACCGTTGTGTCAGGTGCGTCGCACGTGCGATTCGCGGGGGCGCCTGTCAACAGACTTGGCCATCACGGCCATGGCAGCCGCAGCCTCCGGCCTGGCGAGACCGATGATCCACACCCGCCGCAACAGGGCCCGGCGTCTCGTGGGTCGTCGCTCGTTCATGGCAGGCCTGGATAATCCCGCCCAATCGTGAATCAAGCTTTCCTCATTTCGACCGGAGCGGTCGCGCTCGCCGAAATCGGCGACAAGACGCAACTCCTCTCGCTCGTCCTCGCCGCCCGCTATCGCAAGCCTGTGCCGATCATCCTCGGCGTATTCACTGCCACGCTCGTCAACCACGCCTGCGCGGGCGCACTCGGCGCGTGGCTCGGCTCGCTGCTCACGCCGACCATCATGCGCTGGGCGCTGGCGGCGTCGTTCATCGCGATGGGTTTGTGGATCCTCGTGCCGGACAAGCTCGACGACGAGGAAGCCAACACCAGCCGCACGCATTTCGGCGTGTTCGGCGCGACCGTGGTGACGTTCTTCATCGCGGAAATGGGCGACAAGACGCAGATCGCGACAGTGGCGCTCGCCGCGCGCTTTCACGATTTCTTCGGCGTGGTGGCGGGCACCACGCTCGGCATGATGATCGCGAACGTGCCGGCGATCCTGCTCGGCGACCGCTTCGCCCACCGGCTGCCGACCAAACTCGTGCACGGCATCGCCGCCGTGATGTTCGTGGTTCTGGGGACGATGGCGTTGTTTGGGATTGGCGTTTAAGCGGCGTCCCGGTTGTGTGCCGCCAGTCGCCGCACTTCCCGCGCGTCAAAAAGTAAAAAACGGCCCGGCAGGTCATTCCTGCCGGGCCGTTTTTTTTCGATCCTTAACAGACGTACGCGCCCTTACGGCTCAACACGCCAACCTACTCCGCGACTTTCGCTCCCGACGCCGGAACTGGAGCCGCAGCAGGTGAAGCGCCGGCGGCGGCCATCTCGTTGGACGCGCCACCGTTGTTGTCGAGCGGAAGCTTCACCGTGTGCACGACGCCATTGCCGAGCGGGAAATCGGCCAGCGCGCTGCGCGCCAGATACGGCATCGCCCTTACCAGCGACGACTCGCCGCCCGAGTTGCGCGCCGTCACGTTATAGACCTCCTTGCCCGTCGCGCGCTCGGTGATCCGCACGCCCAGCAGATGCGTGAAAATCGGATAGGTCTGGTTCACATACGCGCTCTGGTACGGACCCCAAGGCCCCCACGGTCCCCATGGATCGAACGGCCGGCCCCAGTAAGGCCCGGGCCACGGGTTGTAGTACACCGGTTCCGCGACGGTCACCATGTCGGAGCGAATCCCATACGAGAGTCCGACCAGATAGCGCGCCTGCGCGCTGTCGACTTCGCGGAACGCATGAACGGCGAGTTCGCTGGCAACGATGCGCTCGTAGGTGGAGAGTTCGAGATTGCTCTGCTGACCCGGCGGCCGCGTGAACGCAAAGGTGCGGGTGGCGTCGTTGCTGCTCCAGTCGGAGAACGCCGTGACCTGCGTGGTCACGTAAGTGGTGCAGCCGGACAGGAGCGCCGTCAGCGCCGCCAGCAGCAGCGCGGCGCGACGGGTCCATTGGTGGATGTTCATGGTCTGCCTCGTGATGCCTCAGGGTTGCCCGTTATTGTCAGTCATGATCGGGCTCGTCTGCCGCGCTGCCTGTTATCGTCTGTTGCTGCGCGGGCGCCCGATAATACGCTGACCTGGCACGCCGGTAAAAAGTTCGCTCCGCACGATTGCGCGAGCCTTTGTACAATGGCTCGTCAAGCCCGGCTCTCGTGCCCTTGCGCGCCTGACCGCTCGAGTCCCATCACCACAGAACGCCATGGCCGATACCGCAACGCCCAATGTGATCCGCCGCGCCGATTACGCGCCGCCCGCCTTCCTGATCGACACCGTCGCGCTGGAGTTCGATCTGGTCCCCGAACGCACGGTCGTGAGGAATACGATGCGTGTGCGCCGCAACCCGGACGCGTCGCGCGCCGCGCATCTGGAATTGATGGGCGAACAGCTGGAGTTCGTCGGCGCGGAGATCGACGGCCAGCCGTTCGCCAACGCGCACGCGCATGAACACGGCCTGCTGCTCGACAACGTGCCGGACAGCTTCGAACTGACGCTCACGAGCCTTTGCAATCCGGCTGCGAACACCACGCTGTCGGGCCTCTACGTGTCGGGCGGCAACTTCTTCACGCAGTGCGAGGCCGAGGGCTTTCGCCGTATCACCTACTTCCTCGACCGCCCCGACGTGATGTCGACCTACACGGTCACGTTGCGCGCGAGCAAGGCCGAGTTTCCGGTGCTGCTGTCGAACGGCAATCTGCTCGAAGATGGCGACTTGCCGGACGGCCGCCATTTCGCGCGCTGGGAAGATCCGTTCAGGAAGCCGAGCTATCTGTTCGCGCTGGTCGCGGGCAAGCTGGTGGCGCTCGAAGAACGCGTGAAGACCGGCTCGGGCAAGGAAAAGCTGCTGCAGGTGTGGGTCGAGCCGCACGATCTCGACAAGACCCGTCACGCAATGGACTCGCTGATCCATTCGATCCGCTGGGACGAAGAACGCTTCGGGCTCGAACTCGATCTGGACCGCTTCATGATCGTCGCGGTGAGCGACTTCAACATGGGCGCGATGGAGAACAAAGGGCTCAACATCTTCAACACGAAGTACGTGCTGGCGAATCCGGAAACGGCGACCGACACCGACTTCGCGAACATCGAGGCGGTGGTCGGCCACGAGTACTTCCATAACTGGACCGGCAACCGCGTGACCTGCCGCGACTGGTTCCAGTTGAGCCTGAAGGAAGGCCTGACGGTGTTCCGCGACCAGGAGTTCTCCGCGGACATGGAGGCCGGCCAGGCCACCAGCAGCGACCAGGCCGCGCGCGCGACCAAGCGCATCGAGGACGTGCGCGTGCTGCGCCAGATGCAGTTCGCCGAAGACGCGGGTCCGATGGCGCATCCGGTACGTCCGGAGAGCTACGTCGAGATCAACAACTTCTACACGATGACGGTCTACGAGAAAGGTTCGGAAGTCGTGCGGATGTATCAGACGCTGTTCGGCCGCGACGGATTCCGCAAGGGCATGGACCTGTACTTCAAGCGCCATGACGGCCAGGCCGTGACCTGCGACGATTTCCGTTACGCGCTCGCCGACGCGAACGGCCGCGATCTCGCGCAGTTCGAGCGCTGGTACAGCCAGGCCGGTACCCCGAGGGTATCCGTGCGAACCGAGTACGACGCCAAGCAGCAGCGCTACAGCGTGACGCTCAGGCAAGGTTACGGCGACACCGCGCCGGCCGCGCGCGAAACGCAGAACGGAGCGCTGCTGATTCCGCTCGCGATCGGCCTGATCGGCAAGGACGGCGAGGATCTGCCGCTCCAGCTGGAAAGCGAAGCCAGGGCTTCGGCCTCCACCACGCGCGTGCTCGAATTCACGCAGACCGAACAGACCTTCACGTTCGTGAACGTCGCGCAGGAACCGCTGCCGTCGCTGCTGCGCAATTTCTCCGCGCCGGTGATCGTCGAGTACGATTACTCGGCCGACCAGTTGGCATTCCTGCTCGCGCACGACAGCGATCCCTTCAACCGCTGGGAAGCCGGCCAGCGGCTCGCCACGCGCGAACTGATGACGCTTGCCGAACGGGCCGCCACGAACGTGCCGCTGCAACTCGATGACTCGGTGGTCGCCGCATTCGCGCGCGTGCTCACCGACGAAACGCTGTCGCCGTCGTTCCGCGAACTCGCGCTGATGCTGCCGTCCGAAGCGTACCTGGCCGAGCAGATGGCCGAATCGAATCCGGCTGCCGTGCATACCGCCCGGCAGTTCGTGCGCAAGCGTCTGGCCACGGCGCTGAAAGACGAGTGGCACAAGGTGTACGAGCACCATCGCACGCCCGGCACATACGAAGCGACGCCCGAGGCGGCCGGCCATCGCGCGCTGAAGAATCTCGCGCTGTCGTATCTCGCGGAACTGGACAATCCGGCTGAAGCGGTGCGTCTCGCGTCCGCGCAATACGACGCCGCGAACAACATGACCGACCGCGCGGCGGCGCTCTCCGCGCTGCTCAATGCGGGGGCGGCCAAGGGCGGCAGCAACGAGGCGCAACAGGCGCTGGACGACTTCTACCGGCGCTTCGAAAAGGCGCCACTCGTGATCGACAAGTGGTTTGCGTTGCAAGCCGCGCAGCGTGGCAGCGCGCAACGTCCGGTGATCGACATCGTGCGCAAACTGATGACGCATCCGGCCTTCAACCTGAAGAACCCAAATCGCGCGCGCTCGCTGATCTTCAGCTTCTGCGCGGCGAATCCCGCGCAGTTCCATGCCGAAGACGGCTCGGGCTATGCGTTCTGGGCCGATCAGGTGATCGCGCTCGACGCGCTCAATCCGCAAGTGGCCGCCCGCCTCGCCCGCTCACTCGAATTGTGGCGCCGCTTCACGCCGGCGCTGCGCGAGCGCATGCGTGCGGCGCTGGAGAAGGTGGCTTCGCAGGTGAAATCGCGCGACGTGCGTGAAATCGTGGAGAAGGCATTGGCGTAATGCCTGCGCGACAGCCGCGTGATTGCGGCACCCGCCTCGAAAAGCCGGCACGCGTTGCCGGCTTTTTCTCGTCCTGAGTCCGGCTTATGGGCCACGTTTGGCGCGCCCCACGTTAGCCATCTGGACGACTGTTCATGGCGGCTCGCCAGGGTGAAAGTAAACGCATTCGGTTAACGGTTTACGTTTAACGCATTGCGTTATATCATCCCATGATCACGACATTCGGCGACAAAGCTACGGCGAGAATCTTTCAGGGCAAGTTCGTGGATTCACTGCCGCTTCACATTCAGGCGCTCGCGCGCCGCAAGCTGATGATGATCGACGCCGCCAACTCCATCGTCAATCTGCACGCGCCGCCGGGTAACCGGCTCGAAGCCCTGCAAGGCCAGCGCAGCGGGCGATGGAGCATCAGGATCAATGCGCAATGGCGCATCTGTTTTCACTTCGTCGGCGAGGAGGCGCTGAATGTCGAGATTGTCGACTATCACTGACTATTGGGAGACCGGCATGGTCATCAAACGCTCTGAGCTGAACAGTATCGATTTCTCCGACATCGATACCGGCGACAGCATCCCGGAAATCCATCCGGGCGAGATTCTGCGCAGCGAGTTCCTCGAACCGCTCGGCATGTCCGTCAATGCGCTCGCGCTTGCGCTGCGCGTACCGGCGCCGCGCATCAACGACGTGGTGCGCGCAAAGCGCGCCATCTCGGCCGATACAGCGCTGCGGCTCGAGCGCTACTTCGGCGCGAGCGCGCAGTTCTGGCTCAACCTGCAAATCGCCTACGACCTGCGCGTCGCCACCGCGGCCGCCGGCGAACAGATCGAACGCGAAATCGAGCCCATGCCCAAGGCGGATCGCCCGAAGCTGCCCAAGGTGTCGGCGGAGCACGCCCGCGCCGCGGCACTTGCGGCCAGCGTGAGCCGCAACTTCACCGCCGCCAAGGCACGCCGCAAAGCCTGAATCAAGCCGCGCGGTGTGGCGCCGGCCACAGCTCCGGGCGCAAAAGCACAGAGCGGACACATCCAGCGGTTAAAATCGGGATATTCCTCTAGCCTTCCCGGAGTACAGCAATGTCTTTGCAACGTCGTACCACCCTCACGAAGTACCTGATCGAGCAGCAGCGCGAGACCAATAACCTCCCGGCGGACCTGCGCCTTTTGATCGAAGTCGTCGCTCGTGCGTGCAAGGCGATCAGCTACCACGTCAGCAAGGGCGCGCTCGGCGATGCGCTCGGCACGGCCGGCAGCGAAAACGTGCAGGGCGAAGTGCAGAAGAAGCTCGACATCCTGTCGAACGAAATCCTGCTCGAAGCGAATGAATGGGGCGGCAACCTGGCCGGCATGGCATCCGAGGAAATGGAACAGTTCTTCCCGATCCCGGCCAACTATCCGAAGGGCGAATACCTGCTGGTGTTCGATCCGCTCGACGGCTCGTCGAACATCGACGTCAACGTTTCGATCGGCACGATCTTCTCGGTGCTGCGCTGCCCGGACGGCCAGCAACCCACCGAACAGTCGTTCCTGCAACCGGGCACGCAGCAGGTCGCCGCGGGTTATGCGGTGTATGGCCCGCAAACCGTGCTCGTGCTGACCACCGGCAACGGCGTGAACTGCTTCACGCTCGACCGCGAACTCGGATCATGGGTGCTCACGCAAAGCGACATGCGCATTCCGGTCGAAACGCGGGAGTATGCGATCAACGCGTCGAACGAGCGCCATTGGTATGCGCCGGTCGAGCAGTACATCGGCGAATTGAAGGCGGGAAAGGAAGGGCCGCGCCAGAGCGACTTCAACATGCGCTGGGTCGCATCGATGGTCGCGGACGTGCACCGCATTCTGAATCGCGGCGGCGTCTTCATGTATCCGGCCGACAAGCGCACGCCGGACAAGCCGGGCAAGCTGCGCCTGATGTACGAGGCGAACCCGATGGCATTCATCGTCGAGCAGGCTGGCGGCGCTGCGACCAACGGCGAAAAGCGCATCCTGGATATCCAGCCGAAGAGTCTGCACGAGCGTGTGGCAGTGTTCCTCGGCTCGAAGAATGAAGTCGATCGAGTCACCCGCTACCATTTCGAAGCAAAAAAATGAGTTAGGGGACTTGCCAAGCTGCTAAAGGAGTCCCTATAATCTCGTTTCTCCTGATGCCGGAATAGCTCAGACGGTAGAGCAGCGCATTCGTAATGCGAAGGTCGGGGGTTCGATTCCTCTTTCCGGCACCATCAAGCTTCAAGCAAAAAGCCCAGTCCTTTGGACTGGGCTTTTTGCTTTCTGAGCGGTCGTTGATGAAGACAGATTGGATGATCCGTTCATCGCGCACTGACCTTTTTGCGGATCTTCGTCTCGACGTCGACTCCGGTTTGAAACGGAAGCGCATCTACTTCAGCCGGACAATCCCGATGTCCGTTGACCAGGGCACTGGGTTGGCAGGCGCTTCTGTCATGCACTGTTGACCACAAATATCCAGCGCCGACGGCGGATCGATCCTCAAACAAACTAAACTACCCGCGCATCACTCTACATGACCACCTGCGCCCAACTACTGCGCAATCAAATCGGCCCCGCTCACCCGGGAAAGCCCGATCGCCCGTATGACGGCATCAAGACGAGATTGCGGGCCACGACGGAATCGTCGACAACCGGTTGCTGCGCCCGCGGCGCGCCGTAGGCATCGATCGCTTCCTGAGGGGCAGACGGGAACCACAAGATCCTGCCCGCGCATTCGATTCCGACCTGACGATCGTTCCAGTAGACAGCGTTTTCCATAGCGCACTCTCCGATTGGCGACGCCTGATATCTTCCGCGCCGCAGCTCACGCGTCCGTGCGCAATCGCACGACACGCATCAGATAACTGTTGCAAGCATAGGCGGCATTTGCTCCGATGACGAAGTCACGATCGGTGCACGGCTTGGCTCCAGGTTCAAACCCGCCGCTCTCGGCGATTAGCTGATTTGCCAACTCGTGCAAAACTTTTTTAAACACGCTCGTGCCCGTCAACGGAATTGCGAAATCGATCGTTAGAGAACATTAGGAGCCCGGTGGGCACACCAAACGAGCAGGTAATTAACGAACGTTCATTCAAATACAGGAAGTTCTTTCCGTGCGGCAGCGCACAAATATCCGCTTGATTTATTCACATCGGAAAGTGATTAAGCGTTTGACGTAAAAGCAGGACGGGGGCAGGGAGATGCGCAGCGCAGGCGGGACAGGGCTCTGAAGGAAATGACGAAAAGTTGGAAACTATTTGATCTGCATCAAACGGAAAAACGGTGTGCTGAAGAAGACAATAAATTTTATTCAAACCCTCTGTTCAAGTGTTGGCTTGTGCCGTTAAAGCAACAGAGAACATCAGACACGCATCAGACACTGGTGCCAAACGGGGACCGAGGCAGATAATCGGTTCGTAAAGGAGAAAGATCATGGATGCCAAACCAACGAAGATTCCGACCCCGGATAAGGTTTTCTGCCCGGATCCGGAACCCGCTGGCGTCGAGTTTCTGGGTGCCGAGCTGCCTGAGCACGTTCGCGCGTTTTTCGACGAACAACGCAAGTCGTGCGATTCGAAGTAATTGTGCGGTGGCGCGATGCAGCATGGACGCGCGAGCGTAATACGCGCGGTGATGCACGGCGCGTGCATACGGTCCCTCATTCGTCATTCGATCGGTGCTTGACACTGGATCAGTTCGCCTGATTCCGTCTGCGCGCTTGGCTTCCTGGCCACGGCGCGTGAGTTTGCGCGCCCTTCTCATTAGCGCGGACCGCCAAGATCTGTAGGACGCTGCCCTTCATTCGCGCGAGACGCCGCCCTTCTGCCAGGGCATCATTTATTCTTCTGGTTTTTCCTCTGCGGCCGCCCGGCCCCGCCCACTTCCCATGAATCGTTCGTATCGCCTTGGCGCGTCATGCGCACTCGCGTTAGCCGCGTGGCTCGCATTCGTCCCCGCCCCCGCCGTCGCCGATGGCGACGACACGGCGCTCACCAATCTGATCGCGCTGGTTTCGCAGCGCCTCGCGCTCGCCGAGCCGGTGGCGCGCTGGAAGTGGGCCAATCACCAGGCGATTACCGATACACCGCGCGAGAACGCGCTACTGGCCGATGTGGAAAAGCGCGCTACGGCCGCGAACGTCGACCCGGCATTCGCCCGCGCCTTCTTCCAGGATCAGATCGACGCGAGCAAGGACGTGCAAAACGCGCTGTTCGCCACCTGGCGCAGCACGCAGCCGCCGCAAGGGCCCGCGCCCGACCTCGCCACCACCACCAGGCCTCAGCTTGACCGGCTGACGCAATCGCTCGTGGCCGGTCTCGCGCGCGTGCAACCACTGCGCACGGCGGACGACTGTCCGTCGCGCGTCGCGCAATCGCTTGCCAACTGGAAATCGCTGACCCGGTATGACTCGACCCGTTCGAGCGCGTTGACTCGCGCGCTGGGTCACGTGTGCGAAACGGGCGGCGTAGGTGCGACCGGTTGATCCGGCCGGTGCACTAGAACACGCGGGCGGCTGACCGCCCGGATCTGCTTTCCGCGGTGGACGAGTGGCTCAGGCCGTGCGGACGAGGACCGTCAAGCGATAGTCACCGGCGTATCGGTCGATACGCTCAACGGCAGAACACGCAGGCCGCGTGCAAGGTGACTTTGCAGGAGGCGATAGGTCGACAGCTCGAACGGCCCCCCGACGCTCGACGCGTACAACTCAGCCGCCTGCGTAAGCGAGGCCGCATGTCCCACGTAGCGCCAACGGTCGACCACGTGAAAAGCGTGCGCCTGCGATGCCTCCTCTCGCTCCTCGAAGACGACCGGCCCCTCGAACGGCCACGGGGCGTCCGCCGGATCGCTCCTCATGACGCGCGGCACGCGATTATGGCCGGGGCGCAATGTCGCGATCCATTGCGCTTCCGCCAGCATCGCGCCCAGTTCACCGCCGGTCGCGCGCCACTCGACCCGCCGCACCTGCTGCGCAAGCCGAATATCCTTCGACGAGCGCCGCTCGCCGGTCAAATGCGAGCGTAAGCGCTGACGTACACGCACGCTTCGTCCGACATACAGCGGCAAATCACCTTCGCCGTAAAAGGCATAGACGCCGCAACCGGCTGGCGCGGAATCGAGCAGATCTTCCGTGATATCGCCAGCGAGCCGGTAGCGCCGCGTGGTGCGCTCGATCTGCGCGCGCAGCACGTCGAGCGGCACGAGGCCACGCAGGCGCTGCCAGAACTGCCAGATCAGATCGGCGTCGGCGAGCGCCCGATGGCGATCGGAAGGCACAAGCGCGTGACGTTCAACCAGCGCATCGAGCCCGTGACGCTTTTCAGACGGAAACAACGCGCGCGACAGACGCACCGTGCACAGCACATCTGGGTCGAACGCGATTCCGACCCGACGGAATTCGCCGCGCAGAAAGCCACGGTCGAAACTGGCGTTGTGCGCGACGAACAATTTGCCGTTCAGACGCTCGAACAAAGCCGGCGCGATGGCGTCGAAGGTCGGCGCGCCGCGCACCATGGCGTTCGTGATACCGGTGAGTTGCTGGATGAACGACGGAATCGGCTGCTGCGGGTCGATCAGACTACTCCAGCGCGACACGCCGGCCGGCCCTACTTCGACGACGCCGACCTCGGTAATGCGATGCTCGCTGGTGGAACCGCCGGTGGTTTCGAGGTCGACGAAAACGATCGGGACATCCAGGGCCGGTTCCGGCAAAAACTGTTCAGACATGGAAAGAGATAACTTTGGACTCGTGGCTTTGCGGCAAGTATGCACCAGTTGAACGCCGCGCACCCGAATCGCGCCACATCGGCCCGGATGGGTTGCCGCGCGCAGAGCGTATTTTGTAGATGAGCCGCGAATTAAAGTGCAAACTCGACGCATTATATTTTTGGCCACGCGGAATTGAAAACAACAGAGACCGCAGCCGTCCCTTTGTCATTTCGATTAATTTATTTTAACCACGTAGGTAATCGGAACTACAACGGAGAATATCTTCCCCAAGAGCAATAAAAAAGCCCTCAGATTCAGACGAGGGCTTTTGGCAAGCAGCGGCCGGCGGCGCGCTGGACGGCTTACAGGGGCTGGCTGTTCGCCGCCTGCTTGCCCTTCGGACCCGCTTTCACATCGAAGGAAACGCGCTGGTTTTCCTTCAGCGACTTGAAGCCTTCCGCGCGAATCTCCGAAAAGTGGGCAAACAGATCGTCGCCACCCGAGTCCGAAGTGATGAAGCCAAAGCCTTTAGCATCGTTGAACCATTTGACGACACCAGTTTCGATTTTTCAATTTCCCTCGATGATTTATCTATATACGGGCATTGGCCCTCATGTCGAATAACAGTGCGATTTCATAAGCAGAAACGGCAGCTGGAATTCAGCCTTGCTGTTATACGGGGAACGAAGAATTGTCGTCAAGAGAATTTTTTATGCATTTAGCACGCCCAGCGCAAAGCAAAGAATGCCGTTTAACTGGTCCGCATCTATTTATTAACTACAGAAAAAATAACGCGTCAATTTTACCCAACTAGTTCCACAACATGCCAAATGGCGGGAATTTTTTCAGCAGACACCCTGAATAAATGTAACAAAATCTATTTTTCGTAAGTGTTTGTCCGAGTTGTTACTGCCCACTCACGGCCGCATGATCGAAATCAGTGGTTGTAATGCGTATCAGGAGATTGTCATGTTGCTCGATGAAATCCGCCGCCTCGTCTTGCGGCTCACTCACTCGCACACGAAGACCGCTTCCGGGCAGCCCGCGCCGGCTGCCGCCCCCTCTTTCGAATTCGATGTGATGTGGCACGGGGATCATTGGCAGAATCTGCTGTCGTCGCCGATGGACGCTCGCCACTACGTGATGGAAGACTGGTGCGTGTCGACGACGGCCGACTGGAACGACGTGGACGACGCAGCGCCCGCGCACTAGGCAACTCCCGGCGGATCGCCGTTCAGCAGACGAAAAAAAGCGCGACTCGGGAGTCGCGCCGACAAAGGTTTGGAGATCTTTTTCGTCAACGAAAAAGTCTGCTTCGGAAAGCAGAAATACCAGTATAGCGGCTCATTCAATTTCCATTATTCACACAATCAACAATCACTTATTGCAGCAATAACAACAATCCCTATCGTTGATACTTGCCCGTTGTTTTTTTGCATCGTTTACTGTCGCAAATGAGCAACGCAAATTTAATCGACGCCATCTCCCAATCGCTTAATAAGCCGGAGAGCCTTTATTTATAAGGCTTACAGGGCGCTCACACATCGTTTCAGAACGCGTAATACTTTATTGCGGAAATCGGAACGCCCACTTCGCAGAGTGTCTCTCTACACTCTGGCTAATCGGAAACCGGCGCGGGTTTGGTCAGCGCGCTTCTCACACGGATCCCGCCTCTCGCAGCGTCCCGCGTGAAGGTCTCCCAAGCTAGGGTTCAAATATTTCTCTCGCTCTCGGAGTTACAAAATGAAGAAGACAGTCATGGTCGCGGCCCTCACCGGCGTTTTTGCAACCGCTGCGCATGCGCAAAGCAGTGTGACGCTGTATGGCTTGATCGACGCCGGCATTACCTACACGAACAATCAGCACGGACATAGCAACTGGCAGATGACGAGCGGCTCGGTCAACGGCAGCCGTTTTGGCCTCCGTGGCGCGGAAGATCTGGGCGGCGGGCTGAAGGCTATCTTCACGTTGGAAAACGGCTTCGGCATCAATGACGGCACGCTCAAGCAGAACAGCCGTCTGTTCGGGCGGCAGGCTTTCGTCGGTCTGTCGAGCAACGACTTCGGCTCGGTAACCCTCGGTCGTCAATATGACAGCATGGTCGACTACGTCGGCCCGCTGGCGCTGACCGGCACGCAATACGGCGGCACGCAGTTCGCGCACCCGTTCGACAACGACAACCTCAACAACTCTTTCCGTGTCAACAACTCGGTCAAGTACCAGAGCGTGAACTACGGCGGCTTCAAGTTCGGCGCGTTGTACGGCTTCTCGAACCAGGCCGCCGGCTTCGCTAACAACCGCGCTTACAGTGCGGGCGCGTCGTACAACTGGGGCGGCCTGAATGTTGCCGCTGCTTACTTGCAACTGAACAGCAATGGCGCGAACAGCGCGGCCGCTGCATTCAACTCGGGCGGCGCTGTTTCGGGCGACAACACGTTCTTCGCTGCCCGTCAGCAAACGTGGGGTGCAGGTGCGAACTACGCGTTCGGCCCGGCAACGGTCGGCCTCGTGTACTCGCAAACGAACCTGCAAGGCCTCGCTGGCATCAGCCAGGGTTCGTCGGGCGTCACGGGCGGTATCGCCTTCCCGACCAACAGCGCTCAGTTCCAGAACTTCGAAGCCAATGCCCGTTACGCGCTGACGCCGGCCATCAGCATCGCCGGTGCGTACACGTACACCCGCGCGAACCTGTCCAGCTCGCATGTGCACTGGAACCAGTTCAACCTGCAAACTGCGTACGCATTGTCCAAGCGTACCGACGTGTACCTGCAAGGGGTATATCAGGAAGCCAACGAAGGCTCGATCGTCGACGCCAGCATCAATGGTCTTGGCGCAGCATCGAGCAGCAACAAGCAGATCGCTGTGACCGCAGGTCTGCGTCACCGCTTCTAAGCATTCAAAGCTGCGCAGTACTCGCAGTATCGAAGGCGCCGTTCGCGGCGCCTTTTTTTATACCGCTCCGATCGTGTCGAGACATCTGAACGGGAAGCCCAACGGCAGGCTCGATCAGATGCGCAGGTTGCTAACAGAAGCAAGCGCTCACGATGATTCGACGGACCTCGTCGTTACAGTCTGATCCGCCCTTACCCTGACAAGCTCACCAGGCGCAGCAAGTCGTGCGCCTAGCCGCCCGTATCGGGCGCCGGATATTTGACGTCGAGTATGTCGATCGACTGCGGGCCGGCCGGCGTATACAACGTGACCGTGTCGCCGACTTTCGCCTTGAGCAACGCGCGCGCAATCGGCGAAATCCAGCTCACGCAACCGATATCCAGATCGACCTCGTCGATGCCGACGATCGTCACGGTATGCACCTCGCCATCTTCCGTCGCATATTCGACGGTCGCGCCGAAGAAAACCTGATCGACGTTCTCCTGCTTGCTGCTATCGACGACTTCAGCGAGGTCGAGACGCTTGGTCAGAAAGCGGATGCGCCGGTCGATCTCGCGCAAGCGCCGCTTGCCATAGATGTAGTCGCCGTTCTCCGAGCGATCGCCGTTCGACGCCGCCCACGACACGAGCCTGACCACTTCGGGCCGCTCGACATCGATCAGATTCAGCAGTTCATCGCGCATGCGCCGGTAGCCAGCGGGCGTGATGTAATTCTTGGTACCCGCGGGGACTTCCGGCTGGGCGACGTCGAGGTCGTCGTCGTTCTCTTCACTCGACTCTTTGACAAAGGCCTTGTTCATAATGGTCCATTAACTGCAGCAAGCAACTGCCTATCAAGGGTACACGATCAGGCCCATCAGACAAATCGCTTTGCGCGCTTCCCTTTTCTAAAACCTTTGGCTATAATCTCGTTTCTGTGTGCGGCTGTAGCTCAGTTGGATAGAGTACTTGGCTACGAACCAAGGGGTCGTGGGTTCGAATCCTGCCAGCCGCACCACCTATTCGATGGCGTCCCTCCGGGAAGCCATCAGGTTTCATTGCAGTAAGTATCACCGGTTTAAGCGTGCGGCTGTAGCTCAGTTGGATAGAGTACTTGGCTACGAACCAAGGGGTCGTGGGTTCGAATCCTGCCAGCCGCACCACCTATGAAGGGCCTTCCAATCGGAAGGCCCTTTGTTTTTGTCCGGCGCTTTTACGCAAAGCGCCTCACCGCGTTGGGGACACCGTCCGTTATCGCGGTGGCGACTGAATATCTCCGATCCGGCCATCCGGGCTCGGCACGTCCTCGACCACGCCGCCCACCGTTCGTTCGCCGAGCACCTGGGCTCGCGCGCCGGTCAACGCCTGCGGCTCGCGCAGCACATCGTCCACAGTATCGCCGAAGCGGCTTGCGACGAACGCTCGCAACAGAGCGACCTGCAACGAGTCTCCGCGCCCATCCACCGCTCGATGTCCGCCCTGAAACTCGGCGACACAGTGTGTCGCCCCCGCATCGGTCCGTTCACGCACCTCCAGTCGCTGCGTGCGCTCCAACACCAGGGCCGCCGCTTCCCAGGATGTGGCGGGCGTGAACCGCCCGTCCCACGGACGACCGCGGTCGTTACCGCGAATCGAGACGGTTTCGCCGCTGTCGGTGAAATAGATTTCGCGCACGAAGTCGTGCAGGCTGCGGGCCACCCAATAATCGAGCGCCACGCCATCGAGATCGGCTACGTTCAAAAGCGTTCTCCCTGAGGTTCGGGTGAGACCCGGGTAAGTCTCGCCTGTCGCCCGCTTGTTCAGCTTTGAGCGAAGTACCGCAGGCGCCTCGGAAACGCCGACGCAAATTCTGAGCCGTAAAACCAGCGCCGATCAGTAATCCGCGCGCTCGCGATCGATTCGCATGCCGCCTTCATGACGGTGATGCGCCTCTTCGCTCGGCCGTTCGCGCGCAATGCGCATGACGTCCGGGTTCGTGCGCACGCGGCGCATCACGTTGGCCAGATGGACGCGATCGCTGACCTGGATCACGAAGCGCAAAACCGTGGATTCCTGCGACAGGTCTTCGTCCATCGCGATGTGGACAATGTTCGCATCCGCCGACGTGATGTCGGCAGCCACTCGGGCAAACACGCCCTTGGTATTCTTGACCAGCACCTTGACGGCGACGTCGAACAGACGACCCGGCTGCGGCGCCCACGCGACGTCGATCCATCGGCCCGGATCGCGCCGATGGATTCGCTGCGCGACGCGACAGTCAGTGGTGTGGATGGCCATGCCGAGGCCGATACCGATATAGCCCATGATGTTGTCGCCCGGAATAGGACGGCAGCATGCGGACAACTGCACCGACATGCCCTCGGTGCCCGTGATGACCACCGGCGGCGCATGCGGCGAACCGGATTCGGAGCGCGAGCCGTCGTCGTCGGCGTCGCGCCCGCTCATCAGCACTTCGATTCGCTTGGCCATGACCGCTGCGACACGTCGGCCGAGGCCGATGTCAGCGAAAATTTCCTGACGGTTCTTGTTGCCCGTCCACTGCACGAGCTTTTCCCACGCTTCTGGCGTCACATCCGACAGCGCCAGTCCATAACCCTTCAACGCCTGGTCCACCAGCCGCTCACCGAGCTGCACGGATTCGTTCAGACGCATCGTTTTCAGATAATGGCGGATCGCGGAACGCGCTTTGCCGCTGCGCACGAAACCCAGCCACGCCGGATTGGGCTTCGAGTACGGCGCAGTGATGACTTCGACGATATCGCCGCTCTTCAACTCGGTCCGCAGCGGCAGCAATTCATTGTTGATCTTCACGGCGACGCACTGATTGCCCAGGTCGCTGTGGATCGAGTACGCGAAGTCGAGCGCCGTGGCGCCGCGCGGCAGCGCCATGATTTTCGACTTTGGCGTAAAGACATAGACCGCATCCGGGAACAGATCGATCTTGACGTGTTCGAGGAACTCGCTCGAGTCGCCTGCTTCGCTCTGAATGTCGAGCAGGGACTTCAGCCACTGGTGCGCGCGCTTTTGCACATCGTTCAGGTCGGCGCTGCCGTTCTTGTACAGCCAGTGCGCGGCCACGCCCGCTTCGGCGATCTCGTGCATCTTGCGCGTGCGCACCTGAAACTCGATCGGCGCACCGAACGGGCCGACCAGCGTGGTGTGCAGCGATTGATAGCCGTTCACCTTCGGGATGGCAATGTAGTCCTTGAACTTGCCGGGCACGGGCTTATACAACGCATGCAGCGCGCCGATGCAGGTGTAGCACTCCAGCGCGCTCTCTACCACCACGCGAAAGCCATACACGTCGAGCACCTGCGAGAACGACAGTTGCTTGTCACGCATCTTCTTGTAGATGCTGAAGATGGTCTTTTCGCGGCCGGTGACTTCGGCGTCGATCTTCGCGTCGGCAATGCCGCGCTGCACCGACTCCAGAATCTTGCCGACGACTTCGCGCCGGTTGCCGCGCGCCGCCTTGACGGCTTTTTCGAGCGTGGCGTACCGGTGCGGATTGAAATTCGCGAAGCTCAGGTCCTGCAGCTCGCGATAGGTATTGTTCAGGCCGAGCCGGTGCGCGATCGGGGCATAGATATCCAGCGTCTCGCGCGCCACGCGACGGCGTTTTTCCGGCGGCACTGCGCCGAGCGTGCGCATGTTGTGCAGCCGGTCGGCGAGCTTGACCAGAATCACGCGGACGTCGCGCGCCATCGCGAGCAGCATCTTGCGGAAGTTTTCCGCCTGTGCCTCTTCGCGATTGCGGAATTCCATCTTGTCCAGCTTCGACAAGCCATCGACCAGTTCCGCGACCTTCGCGCCGAAACGCTCGGCGAGTTCGGCCTTGGTCACGCCCTGGTCTTCCATCACGTCGTGCAGCAGCGCCGCCATCATTGCCTGGGCGTCGAGATTCCAGCCGGCGCAAATCTCCGCGACGGCGACAGGATGCGTGATGTAAGGCTCTCCACTCTGGCGGTACTGGCCGAGGTGAGCTTCGTCGCTGAAATGGAAGGCGGCCTTGATGTCCTTGATCTCGTCCGGCTGCAGATAGCCGGACAGGACGGACGTCAATTTGGCGATGGAGACGACGTCATGCCGGCGCGGCTGCTCCGGCGTGGCGGTCGGTCCGAACAGATGGCGGAACGACTGTTCGAGGACCGCGTCGATGTACTTCCGTGCAGACGAGGGCAAGTCGGCGTCGTGGTCCACTTCCGTGGCGGTGGGCGGGGTAGCACTCATGGTCGCCTCCGTAGCGGTTTAGGGTTGGACGCCGGTCTACACGTTGATGCAATCAGTGTGGCAAATATGTGGCAAATCGAAAACGGAACAGTGCGCCTTAGACCGGCACCTTCTTCAGCATTTCGACGCCGACCTGGCCGGCCGCGATTTCGCGCAGTGCGACGACGGTGGGCTTGTCGCGGCTTTCGATCTTCGGCGTATGGCCTTGAGCGAGCTGACGCGCGCGATAGGTCGCGGCAAGCGCGAGTTCGAAACGGTTCGGGATCTGTTTGAGGCAGTCTTCGACGGTAATGCGGGCCATGTTGGGTTCCTTCTCAGTATGTTGCTTATTCTACCTTATGTGCTCGACACAACGCCGCGCTCACGCGTGCGGCAGGTGAATGCCGAGCTGCACGAAAAGCTGCGTGTGACGGGCGTACTGCGACGCGAAGCGCGAGCGCGTGGCGGCGACGAGGCACTGCAGTTCGCTCAGCGCGCGATCGAAGTTCTCGTTGATCACGACGTACTCCGCTTCGGCCGCGTGCGCCATCTCGCTGCCGGCCGCCAGCAGGCGCCGCGTGATCACGTTCGGCTCGTCCTGGCCGCGCTTTTTCAGACGCTCTTCGAGCGCTTCGAGGGACGGCGGCAAGATGAAAATTTCGACCGCGTTGTGAAACTGCTTCTTCACCTGCTGCGCACCCTGCCAATCGATTTCGAGCAGCACGTCATGGCCGCTCTTCATCTGCTCCTCGATCCACACGCGCGACGTGCCGTAGTAGTTGCCATGCACTTCCGCGCTTTCCAGAAACTCGCCCTGGTCGTGACGCTGCATGAAGTCGTCCACGCTGGTGAAGTGATAGTGCTCGCCGTCCTGCTCCTTCGGGCGCGGCGGGCGCGTCGTGTACGAGATCGACAGACGGATCGCGTCGTCGCCGGCGAGCAGCGCGTTCACGAGCGTCGACTTGCCCGCCCCCGAAGGCGCGACGACCATGAACAGATTGCCGGGATAAGCACCGGCGTAAGGGTTGCGCGGTGCGCCGGTTTCGCGTTTGTGATCGATCATGTTGACGGTGCTCCAGCCTTATTCCAGATTCTGCACTTGCTCGCGCATCTGTTCGATGAGCAGCTTCAGGGTCATCGACGAATCCGCCAGTTCCTTCGCGGCCGCTTTCGAGCCGAGCGTGTTCGCTTCGCGGTTCAGTTCCTGCATCATGAAGTCGAGCCGCTTGCCGACCTTGCCGCCCTTCTCGATCACGTGGCGCGTTTCGTTCAGATGAGCCGTGAGGCGCGACAGTTCTTCGGCGATGTCGATACGGATGCCGTACATCGTCACTTCCTGGCGAATCCGTTCGTTGATCTCTTCGCGCGAGACGATGGTCGCGGCCGTATCCGGCGCGGCGATGCCGAGCGCTTCCTGCAAACGTTCGACGATCTTCTGCTGATGCTTGGCAATCAGCTCCGGCACGAGCGGCGTGATCTTCGTGACAATCGCTTCCATCTCGGTGACGTTGGCGAGCAGCACCGTGGCGAGTTGCGCGCCTTCGCGGGCGCGCACGTCGATCAGGTCGGTAATCGCCTGCTTGCCGCACGCGAGCACCGCGTCGCGCAACGTTTCCGGCGCCACGCCGCTTTCTGCCAGCACGCCCGGCCAGCGGAGAATTTCGCCGGTGCGCAGACGTCCCGCTTCCGGGAACGTGGAGAGCACCGTGCGCTCGAGCAGCGCGAGTTGAGTCAGCGCGTCGCGATTGATCGCGCCCGCGTTGGCGGACTGCTCGCTGCGCTGCAGGTTGATGCGGATATCCACCTTGCCGCGCGACAGCTTGTTCATCAGCATTTCGCGCAGCGTCGGTTCACAGACGCGCACGTCTTCCGGCATACGGAAGTTCAGATCGAGAAAGCGCGAGTTCACCGTGCGCAGTTCGACCGACACGCTCACACCGCCTGTGCCCGATGCCGCGACGAGTTCGCGCGTGGCGCTCGCATAGCCAGTCATGCTGTAGATCATCGTATTTCTCGCGATTGCGGCCATGCGTTCGACGCTGGCCTGAGAGGCGAATCGCCCGGCGTGTACGAGACGCGGGGCGGGGAACCGGCATTATCCCATTTTTGGCGGCGACATCCGCCGGGAGCGAGCGTACATGCGGGCAAGCGCGCACTTGCCCAGCTTCGCAGATCGTCATTCGCCGCGAAGCATCCGCGCCGCCTTGCCACTTGTCGCCGACACAGCCGTTCAGCGGCAAGGCGCGCGGGTGACCGCCCTACCCGATCGGCGGTAAAATCGCGCTTTCCCTCCGCATTTCTTCCAGACCGATCCCAAATGAACAACGACACCCAACGCCCCAGCGGCCGCCAGGCCAATCAGCTGCGCGACGTGCGCATCACGCGCCACTACACGAAGCACGCGGAGGGCTCGGTGCTGGTCGAATTCGGCGACACGAAGGTCATCTGCACAGCGAGCATCGCCGAGAGTGTGCCGTCGTTTCTGCGCGACCGCGGCCAGGGCTGGCTCACCGCCGAATACGGGATGCTGCCGCGGGCCACGCACACCCGCAGCGACCGCGAAGCGGCGCGCGGCAAGCAGACCGGCCGCACCCAGGAAATCCAGCGGCTGATCGGCCGCGCGCTGCGCTCGGTGTTCGATCTCGAGAAGCTCGGCGCGCGCACGCTGCACATCGATTGCGACGTGATCCAGGCCGACGGCGGCACGCGCACGGCCAGCATCACCGGCGCGTTCGTGGCCGCGCACGACGCGGTGGCGAAGCTGCTCGCCACCGGCCGCATCGAAACCTCGCCGATCAACGACTATGTCGCCGCGATCTCGGTCGGCGTGTACGACGGCCTGCCGGTGCTCGACCTCGACTACGACGAAGACTCGCAGTGCGACACCGACATGAACGTGGTAATGACGGGCGCGGGCGGCTTCGTCGAAGTCCAGGGCACTGCCGAGGGCGTGCCCTTCTCGCGCGACGAAATGAACGCGCTGCTCGACCTGGCAAGCGACGGCATCAACACGCTGATCGCGAAGCAGAAAGAAGCGCTGGAGCAAAAGAGTGAATGAGGTTCGTGAAGGCAACGGCGCAAGCGCGCCCTTGAATCCATCGTTGAAGACGCCGTTGACAAAAGTGGTGCTGGCGTCGAACAACGCGGGCAAGCTGCGCGAGTTCGCGGCGCTGCTCGGCGCGGCCGGCATCGAGCTGATTGCGCAAGGCGAGCTGAACGTGCCGGAGGCGGAAGAGCCGCATCCGACCTTCGTCGAAAACGCGCTGACCAAGGCGCGCCATGCGGCAAAGCTCACCGGCCTGCCCGCTCTCGCCGACGACTCCGGCCTGTGCGTGCGCGCCTTGCGCGGCGCGCCCGGCGTGTATTCGGCGCGCTACGCGCAACTCGCCGGCGGCGAAAAGAGCGACGCGGCGAATAACGCACGCCTCGTTGCCGCGCTGCAAGGCGAAAGCGATCGCCGCGCCTATTACTACTGCGTGCTGGCTCTCGTGCGTTACGCCGACGATCCCGAACCGCTGATCGCCGAAGGCCGCTGGCATGGCGAAATCCTCGACGCGCCGCGTGGCGCACATGGTTTCGGCTACGACCCGCACTTCTTTTTGCCGTCGTTGAACGCGAGCGCCGCGGAGCTGGAGCCGGCGGTGAAAAACGCCAGCAGTCATCGCGCGATCGCGTTGCGGCAACTGCTCGCGCGCCTCCCGGAGGAAGCGTGATTCCGATCAAGCCCGCGCCTGCCGAGATCGGCGGCGCTGTCATCAAGGCGTTCACGTCGCCGGGCAGCATTCGCCTGACGTCGCTGCCGCCGTTGGCGCTGTACGTGCATTTTCCGTGGTGCGTGCGCAAGTGTCCGTATTGCGACTTCAACTCGCATGAGTGGAAAGGCGACGCGTTCCCGGAAAACGACTACCTCGACGCGTTGCGTGCCGATCTCGAGATGGCTCTGCCGTTGATCTGGGGCCGGCAGGTGCATACGGTGTTCATCGGCGGCGGCACGCCCAGCCTGCTGTCGGCGGCGGGACTCGACCGCATGCTGTCGGACGTGCGCGCGCTGCTGCCGCTCGACGCCGACGCCGAGATCACGCTCGAAGCCAATCCAGGCACGTTCGAAGCCGACAAGTTCGCGCAGTTTCGGGCGAGCGGTGTGAACCGGCTGTCGGTGGGGATCCAGAGTTTCAACGAAGCGCATCTACAGGCGCTCGGCCGGATTCACGACGCGGCGCAAGCGCGCCACGCGGTCGAAGTCGCCGCCACCACGTTCGACAACTTCAACCTCGACCTGATGTTCGCGCTGCCGCGGCAGACGCTCGCCGAATGCCAGGCCGATGTGGAGACGGCGTTGTCGTTCGCGCCGCCGCATCTGTCGCTGTATCACCTGACGCTCGAACCGAACACGTTGTTTGCGAAATTCCCACCCGCGCTGCCCGACGACGATGCGTCCGCCGACATGCAGGACTGGATTCACGAGCGCACGACAGCGGCCGGTTACACGCGCTACGAGGTGTCGGCGTATGCGCAGCCGCATCGGCAGAGCAAGCACAATCTGAACTACTGGCGCTTCGGCGACTATCTTGGCATCGGCGCGGGCGCGCACACGAAGCTGTCGTTTCCGAATCGCGTGCTCCGCCAGGCACGCTACAAACATCCGACCGCCTTCATCGAGCGGGCGTTGGCCGGCACGGCGGTGCAGGAAGAGCACGAAGTCGGACCGCGCGACCTGCCGTTCGAGTTCATGCTGAACGCGCTGCGGCTGGTTGAAGGATTTCCGGTGCATCGGTTCGTCGAGCGTACGGGGCTGTCGATGACGTCGATCGAACCGGCGTTGCAGGAAGCCGAACGGCGCAAGCTGATTACGCGCGACCACGAAAAGATTGCGCCGACGCCGCTTGGCCAGGCGTTCCTGAACGATTTGCAAGCGCTGTTTCTTAAAGATCCACAGTGATTACCGACCGACTGAACGCCGCAGCGAAGATTTTTCAGGTTACAATTCGCGGCTTGGAGGTGTGGCCGAGCGGTTTAAGGCACCGGTCTTGAAAACCGGCGAAGGAGCAATCTTTCCGTGAGTTCGAATCTCACCGCCTCCGCCAGAGTCATCAGCAGAAACGGGCCGACGGGCCCGTTTTTCGTTTGTGCCCACTGTGTTCGCATGAGGTGTTCACGCGAAGCGGTACAAGTCGCCACGCCGCAAGGGCCGCGCCCTAAACCAACGCAGTCGCCTCGACTTCGATCTTGAAGCCATAGTGCAATTGAGGCACCGGCACGACGGCACGCGCCGGGCACGCTTCACCTGCCCAACGCGCGTAGATCTGGTTGAAGCTCATCCAGTTTTCAATATCGACGATATAGACCCGCACCTGCACCAGTTGCGCGATGCTGCTGCCGGCGCTCTCGAGCGCGGCTTTCACATTGGCCAGCACCTGTTCGGCCTGCGCCTCGAACGACGCATCGGTCAGCTTGTTGCCTTGCGCGTCGATCGGCAGTTGCCCCGAAACGAATGCGAAGCCATTCGCAATCGCGACATGGCTGTAGTGGCCGCCCGGCTTTGCGAGCGCGGCTGGGTTGTCCGTCTGTGGCAAACGTGGATCGTGCTGGCTACCAGCCATGAATAAGACTCCAAAAGGTAACGACGCCCAGGAGACGCGTGGTTGCACGCACGATGACGCGCGCCACACACTCACACGGCGAGCCTCTTCAATTCGCATTCGCGAAGCAATGCGCAGTCACGCGCAACGTGGCCGCAGCAAATGAGTGTGTTGAATGCAGCAAGACCCGATGCGTCGCATCGCTCAGCGTTCACTGCACTTCGCGCAACTCGCTCGCTTGAACAAGCGACCCCGCCGAGCACGCGTCACACGCTAAGCGCCTCCAGCTTTTCGCGCGCATCGGCGCAACGGCGATTCAGGTCGCGATGCATCAGCTGGCTGTCGAGCAAAGCCGATACATCAGTCAAACCATAATCAAAGCGCAAGACGTATTCGATATCCGTGTAGTCGTGATAGGCGCCGCTGTCAGCCAGCTTCTGCGCTTCGGCGAAAGCCGCTTGTAGCCGTTCGCCAGTCATCAAGTCTCTGATCGCCATGAGTGCCGCTCCGAGGAACAGTGGCTCGATCATAGCAACGCAATTTGCTAAGCACGGTCGCGCGCACGCAACACCTGGTGTTTTCCGTAGACGCGGCGCGCCGGGCGTCGGCGTCAAGTCCGCAAGCAATATCAGCAGTACCGGCGGCGCCGGCATCGTCCGCATCAGGCCGTGCGTGGGCAAGCCACACGCAACCGTCGCACAGCCTTCACGCAACGCTCACGCAACCACCAGGCAAGCATCACACCGCCGCGATCGGCGCCTTCGTTCCATGCCACCTGACGACCAGCATCCGCCCGACGTAGCACAGCGTTCCCGCGACGCCCACCACAATGCCCATGCCCCTGGGTGAGCCGTCGTGCCACAGGCCGACCGCCAGACTCGACAACGCGCCGAGCGCCAGCTGCACCGCGCCGAACACAGCGGCCGCGGCGCCCGCGTTGACCGGATAACGGTGCATCAGATCGGTCGTGCAATTGGCGGACAACAATCCCACTACCCCGACCACGAAGAACAGGCCGAACACGATCGACCACAATCCGCCCCAGCCCGTCAGCGAGACGAGAGCCACGAACAGCGAAGCACCAAAACTCACGGTTGCCGCGAAGGAAATGATCGGCAGCGAGCCGAGCCGGCCAACGAGACGCGTATTCAGCAAGTTGCCGAACATGATCCCGACGATGTTCAACGCGAACAGGAAACCGTAATGCTGTGCCGACACATGGAAGTATTCGATGTAGACGAAAGGCGTCGCCGTGATGTACGCGAACATCGCCGCGAACGCCATGCCGCCGCACAGCATGTGCCCCCACGCAACCGGGTCGCGCACCAGCTTGCCGTAAGCGCCGAACGATTTCAGCAACGCCGACTGCGCGCGCTTCTCGCGCGGCCACGTTTCCGGCACCTTGAGGAACGCGGTCACCGCACACACCACGCCGAATAGCGTCAGGACGATGAACACCACGCGCCAGCCGCCAAGCAGCAGCAACTGGCCGCCGATCAGCGGCGCGAGCAACGGGCCGATCGAGGTGACGATCGCAAGCATCGACAACACACGGGCTGCATCGGTCGGGCCGTGCGCATCGCGCGCGATCGCGCGCGCCAGCACCGACGCCGCGCCGGCACCGAGCGCCTGCACGAAGCGAAATGCCACCAGCGAGCCGATCGAAAACGACAAAGCGCACGCCACGCTCGCCAGCGCATACATGACGATGCCGCCAAGCAGCACCGGCCGTCGTCCGTACGTATCCGACAACGGACCGTAGAGCAGCATGCCGATCGAAAAGCCGAACATGAAACTGGTGAGCGTCGCTTGCGCGGCGCCAGTGCTGATCGCGAAGGCCTGCGCGAGGGTCGGCAGGCTCGGCAAATACATGTCGATGGAAATCGGCCCGCATGCGGCAAGCGCGCCGAGCAATAGAATCAGCCGGCCATCGGGCCGGCTTCTGGAGACGTGAGACATGGGAATCCGGATGGAGCGCCGCGCCGTGACCGGCAGCGGAACGGGTTGGAACGGCGAAAAGCACCAACTTGACGGCCTCGATTGTACGCGAGGGATCATGCTCACGAGAGGGCCGCGGCATCTGCTGCGTCCAACTGCCGTGCTGGATCATGGGCCGCCGCGGCGGCAGCTCGCGGCAACTGCGCAGCCGATCGGTTAAGCTGCCGCCTGAACTCCGGGGAGCGCACGACGTGTTCGCACTCCCCCTTTCCCGACATTCTGTTCCGAACACGCGATGACCGCCTTCCTGCTGATCTGGAGCCCCAAGAAATGGCCGTGGCCCGAGTTGCCCGACATCGCGAAACGCGTCGCCGCGGGCGTCGCTGTCAGCGACATGTGGGGCTGCGGATTTGCGCGCGGCATCCTGCCAGGCGATCGCGTGTTTCTGCATCGTGTCGCCCAGGAACCGAAGGGCATTTTCGGCTCCGGCTACGTGACCCGCGCGCCCTACGAAGTCCCGGACCCGGCGACCAAGCGAGGCTACCGCCTGTGCATCGACTTCGTGTACGACTGGCTCGTCGACGCGCACGAAGCTCCGGTGATTTCACGCGAGATGCTGCGCGCGCATCCGTTTTCCGTGCAGACGTGGGACGCGCAAAGCTCGGGCACGGTGATCAAGCCGATCGCGGAAGGCGCACTGGAAAAGCGTTGGGCCGAACTCACCGGCAAACGCAAACCGCCGAAGCTCGATACGCCCGTGGGCCCGACACGCTCAAGCAAAGTCACCGCGCATGCCGCGGCGGCGGCGAAAAGCGCGGCAGCGACGAGTCAGTCAGGCACGAAGCCGAAGACCGCAAGCAAACAGATCACCAAGCCCGAGACCGCCAAACCCGCATCGCGAACAGCAACCAAGAAGATTGCGACGAAACGCGCACAACAGGGATAACCACAAGCGCGCCTCGCCAAGGCGTCCGCAAAGCCTGTTCATGCTGACTCCGGTACAATTTCTCCACCTGTCCCAGCATCGCGCGAATCGCCCACGAGCGGCCTGCGCCGCTACGCAACCCCAATTCCAGCCATCGCCATGTCCAGAAACGAAACCCTCTTCGAACGCGCGCAACTTACCATTCCCGGCGGCGTGAACTCGCCGGTACGCGCCTTCCGCTCCGTCGGCGGCACGCCGCGCTTCATCGAACGCGCGCAAGGCCCCTACTTCTGGGACGCGGACGGCCAGCGCTACACCGACTACATCGGCTCGTGGGGCCCGATGATTCTCGGCCACGTTCATCCGGAAGTTCTCGAAGCGGTCCAGCGCGTGCTGGCCAACGGGTTCTCGTTCGGTGCGCCGACCGAGTCGGAAGTGGAAATCGCCGAAGAAATCTGCAAGCTGGTGCCGTCGATCGAACAGGTCCGCATGGTGTCGAGCGGCACGGAAGCAACCATGAGCGCGCTGCGTCTCGCGCGCGGCTTCACGAACCGCAGCCGCATCGTCAAGTTCGAAGGCTGCTACCACGGTCACGCGGACAGCCTGCTCGTCAAGGCCGGCTCGGGTCTGCTGACCTTCGGCAATCCGACTTCGGCGGGCGTGCCGGTGGATATCGCCAAGCACACCACGGTCCTCGAATACAACAACGTCGCTGCACTCGAAGAAGCGTTCCAGGCATTCGGCAACGAGATCGCCTCGGTGATCGTCGAGCCGGTCGCGGGTAACATGAACCTCGTGCGCGCCACGCCGGAATTCCTGCAAGCGTTGCGGCGTCTGTGCAGCGAATACGGCTCGATCCTGATCTTCGACGAAGTGATGTGCGGCTTCCGCGTCGCACTCGGTGGCGCGCAACAGGTGTACGGCATCACGCCGGACCTCACGTGTCTGGGCAAAGTGATCGGCGGCGGGATGCCGGCGGCGGCGTTCGGCGGCCGGCGCGACATCATGGCTCATCTCGCGCCGCTCGGCGGCGTCTACCAGGCGGGCACGCTGTCGGGCAATCCGATCGCGGTCGCCGCCGGCCTGAAGACGTTGCAGCTGATCCAGGCGCCGGGCTTTTACGACACGCTCGGTGCGCGCACCGCGCGTCTCGCGCAAGGACTTGCGCAGGTCGCACGCGAAGCGAAAGTGCCGTTTTCGGCCGACTCGCTCGGCGGCATGTTCGGCCTCTATTTCACCGGGTCGATCCCGAGCAGCTTCGCCGAAGTCACGAAGAGCGACGTGCCGCGCTTCAACGCGTTCTTTCACAAGATGCTCGACGCTGGCGTGTACTTCGCGCCGTCGGCATACGAGGCCGGCTTCGTTTCGATCGCTCACGACGACGCGATCATCGACGCCACGATCGACGCGGCGCGCGGCGCCTTCGCGTCGCTCGTGACCTGAAGCCGGCACCGCATAGCAACCACCCAAACCGAAACTCAACACGACCCAACCACCGCACCCGACCCCGATGTTTTCGCAAACCGACTTCGTCCATATGGAACGCGCGCTCGCACTAGCGAGGCGCGGCATGTACACCACCGATCCGAATCCGCGGGTGGGCTGCGTGCTCGTCAAGAACGGCGAAGTGATCGGCGAAGGCTTCACGCAACCGGCTGGCCAGGACCATGCGGAGATCCGCGCGTTGAAGGACGCGCGCTCGCGTGGCCATGATCTGCGGGGCGCCACCGCCTACGTGACGCTCGAACCGTGCAGTCACTTCGGCCGCACGCCGCCCTGCGTGAACGCGCTCATCGAGGCACAGGTGGCGCGCGTGGTCGCGGCGATGGAAGATCCCAATCCGCAGGTGTCCGGACGAGGTCTCGCGATGCTGCGCGACGCCGGCATCGAAGTGCGCTGCGGACTGCTCGCCAGCGAAGCGCATGAGATGAACATCGGCTTCGTGTCGCGCATGACACGCGGCCGCCCCTGGGTACGCATGAAGGTGGCGGCTTCCCTGGACGGCCGCACCGGCCTGCCGTCGGGCGTGAGCCAATGGATTACCGGCGCGGCGGCGCGTGCCGACGGGCACGCGTGGCGCGCCCGCGCTTCGGCGATCCTGACCGGCATCGGCACCGTCAGGGAAGACAATCCGCGTATGACGGTGCGCGCCGTCGACACGCCGCGCCAGCCGCTGCGCGTGTTGATCGACAGCCAGCTCGACGTGCCGCCGGACGCGCAGATCCTGGCCGGCCCACCCACGCTGATCTTCTGCGGCAATCTCGATTCGCGTCACGCCGATCGCGCCAATGCACTGCGCGACCGCGGCGCCGAGATCGTCCAGCTGCCGAACGCGTCCGGCAAGGTCGATCTGCCTGCCCTGCTCAGCGCGCTCGGCGAGCGCAACGTGAACGAACTGCACGTCGAGGCAGGCTACAAGCTGAACGGTTCGCTGCTGCGCGAAGGCTGCGTCGACGAATTGCTCGTGTATCTCGCGCCGAGCCTGCTCGGCATGGATTCGATGAGCATGTTCAACCTCGGCGCGCCCGAAACGCTCGAGGGCCGTGTCAAACTGAATTTCCACGCGGTCGACCGGATCGGCGACGACCTGCGGATTCTCGCGCGCTTTGCGCCGCAGGCCGCACTCGAAGCCGGCACCACTCCCGCGCCTCCCTCCGTTTCGAAATGACCAAGGATTAGCACGATGTTCACAGGAATCGTCGCGGCAGTGGGCCGCATCGAATCAGTCAGGCCGCTGGGCACCGACGGCGACGCGGGCCTGCGCCTGAACGTCGAGGCCGGCGGTCTCGACCTCAGCGACGTGCAGCTCGGCGACAGCATCACGGTCCAGGGCGCCTGCATGACCGTGGTCGCGAAAACCGCTCATTCGTTCGAAGTCGACGTGTCGCGCGAAAGCCTGAACTGCACGGCGGGCCTGGGCGAGATTGGCGAGGTCAACCTCGAGAAGGCGCTGCGCGCGCACGACCGGCTCGGCGGCCATATCGTCTCCGGCCACGTGGACGGGCTCGGCACGGTCACGCATTTCGCGCCGGTCGGCGAATCTCACGAACTGCGCGTGCTGGCGCCGCGCGAGATCGGCCGCTATCTGGCGTACAAAGGCTCAATCACGGTCAACGGCGTGAGCCTGACCGTCAACTCGGTTAAAGATCGCGACGATGGCTGCGAGTTTTCGATCAACCTGATTCCGCACACGGTCGAAGTGACCGCGCTCAAGCGTCTGCGTGAAGGCACGCAGGTGAATCTGGAAATCGACCTGATCGCGCGCTACGTGGAGCGCATGCTGAACGCGCCGAAATAACGGGCCGGCGCAGGGCGTTAAGCCCGGCCACGCATGGGCTGGCGGCGGTGCCCTGCCGCAGTCAGCCGGTGCGTGCGTCGATCGTTTCGACGAGCATAGCAACGGCGCACGGCTCGTCGCCAGCCGGTCAAACGGCCTAGGCCATCCGACAGAGGCGACTTGCACTCGCGCGTGGCGTAAAATACGCGCTTTCCCGAAAATCTCGCCACCATGACGCTCGCCTCCACCCCAGAGATCATCGCTGAACTCAAAGCCGGCCGGATGGTGATCCTCGTCGACGAAGAAGATCGCGAAAACGAGGGCGACCTCGTGATCGCCGCCGAGTTCGTCACGCCGGAAGCGATCAACTTCATGGCCCGGTACGGCCGTGGCCTGATCTGCCTGACGCTGACGCAGGAACGCTGCAAGCAGCTGAACCTGCCGCTGATGACTTACCGCAACGGCACGCAGTACGGCACCGCCTTCACCGTCAGCATTGAAGCCGCCGAAGGCGTGACCACCGGCATTTCGGCGGCCGACCGCGCCCGCACGATCGCCGCGGCGGTTGCCCCGGACGCCAAGGCCGACCATATCGTGCAGCCGGGCCATATCTTCCCGATCATGGCCCAGCCCGGCGGCGTGCTGGTGCGCGCCGGCCATACCGAGGCGGGTTGCGACTTCACCGCGCTGGCAGGCCTCACGTCGGCCGCGGTGATCTGCGAAGTCATCAAGGACGACGGCACGATGGCGCGCCTGCCGGACCTGATGGAGTTCGCGCAGGAACATGGTCTGAAAATCGGTACGATCGCGGATCTGATTCACTACCGCAGTCGCACCGAGTCGATCGTCGAACGGATTTGCGAGCGCACCATGCAAACGGCGCACGGCGCGTTTCGCGCGGTCATGTATCTCGACCAGCCGAGCGGCCAGCCGCACATCGCTCTCGTGCGCGGCACGCCGAGCCCGGAGCAGGACACGCCGGTGCGCGTGCATGAACCGCTGTCGGTGCTGGATCTGCTCGAAGTCGGCGAATCCACCCATTCGTGGACGCTGGATGCGGCGATGAAAGAAATCGCCAAACGCGATCTCGGCGTGATCGTGCTGCTCAATTGCGGCGACTCGAAAGATCATCTGATCGACGTTTTCAAGGCGTTCGACTCGACGGAAAAAGCCAAGGCGCTCAAACGCCGGCCGGTCGACTTCAAGACGTATGGCATCGGCGCGCAGATTCTGCGCGAGCTCGGTGTCGGCAAGATGCAGGTGCTGTCGAACCCGCGCAAGCTGGGCAGCATGTCGGGTTACGGTCTCGAAGTCACGGGCTTCGTACCAATGCCGGGCGGCACCGCGCAGGCTCCGCAAGGCTGATCCGACCATTCACGCGCTTAGCGCCCACTCAAAACACTACGGAATTCACATGGAAATCGGACAATACCAACCGAACCTCGACGGCGACGGACTGCGCATCGGCATCGTCCAGGCGCGCTTTAACGAACCCGTCTGCAACGGTCTCGCGGACGCCTGCATCGAAGAACTCGAACGCCTCGGCGTAACCGGCGAAGACGTGCTGCTCGTCACCGTGCCGGGCGCGCTGGAAATTCCGCTGGCGCTGCAAAAGCTCGCGGAAAGCGCGCAATTCGACGCGCTGATCGCGCTCGGCGCGGTAATCCGCGGCGAAACGTACCACTTCGAACTGGTCTCGAACGAAAGCGGCGCAGGCATCACGCGCATCGGGCTGGACTTCGGCATTCCGGTTGCGAACGCCGTGCTGACCACCGAAAACGACGAGCAGGCCGTCGCCCGCATGACCGAAAAGGGTCGTGACGCCGCACGCGTGGCCGTCGAGATGGCGAACCTCGCTGTCGCGCTCGAACAGCTCGGCGGCGACGACGATGAAGAAGACGAAGAAGAGGAAGAGGCATGAAGAGCGCCCGTCGACGCTCCCGCGAACTGGCCACGCAGGGGCTTTACCAGTGGCTGCTGTCGGATTCGCCCGCCGGTGAGATCGACGCGCAACTGCGCGGCGCGCAAGGTTTCGACAAGGCGGACCACGAGCATCTGGACGCGATTCTGCACGGCGTGATCCGCGATTCGGAAGCGCTGTCCGCGGCCATCGCGCCGTGTCTCGACCGGCCGCTCGAGCAGCTCTCGCCGGTCGAACGCGCCGTGCTGCTGGTCGCCGCGTTCGAACTGAAGAATCACGTCGACATTCCGTATCGCGTGGTCATCAACGAAGCGGTTGAACTCGCCAAGACCTTCGGCGGCGCGGACGGCTACAAGTACGTGAATGGCGTGCTGGACAAGCTGTCGGCGCAACTGCGCGTTGACGAAACGCAGGCGGCCAAAAAGCGTTGAGCGCAACCCGCATGACCCCGGCAGGATCGTGTCATGCGCCGCGCCCAATCCGGCCAGTCGAGCCGCCTGCAAGGACGCTGCCGCGCGCACGACTGTTCGCGCAGGCGCCGTCCCGCTTTTGCTTCTGAATTGGATTTGATCGTATGAACTCCGTGACCGAACCTTTGGTGCGGCTTGCTGCGCGCGTCGACGCCATCCAGCCCTTCTATGTGATGGAACTGGCCAAGGAGGCGGCGCTCCTCGAGCGCGACGGACGCGACATCATTCACATGGGAATCGGCGAACCCGATTTCACCGCGCCCGAGCCGGTCATCGAGGCGGCAGCCAGCGCCCTGCGCCGCGGCGTCACGCAGTACACCAACGCGCTCGGCCTGCACGCGCTGCGCGAAGCGATTTCGGCGCATTACGCCGAGGCCTACGGCGTGGACGTCGATCCGGCGCGGATCGTCGTCACCGCCGGCGCGTCCGCGGCGCTGCTGTTGGCCTGCGCGGCACTAGTGGATCGCGACGACGAAGTGCTGATGCCCGATCCGTGCTACCCGTGCAACCGTCATTTCGTGATTGCCGCCGAAGGCAAGCCGGTGATGGTGCCGAGCGGCCCGGCCGAACGCTTCCAGCTGACCGCCGCCGACGTCGAGCGCCTGTGGAACGAACGCACGCGCGGCGTGCTGCTCGCGTCGCCGTCGAACCCGACCGGCACGTCGATCGAGCCGGCCGAACTCGAACGCATCGTCAAGGCCGTGCGGGCGCGCGGCGGCTTCACCATCGTCGACGAGATCTACCAGGGCTTGAGCTACGATGCGAAGCCCGTGTCGGCGCTCTCGTTCGGCGAGGATGTAGTCACCGTCAACAGCTTCTCGAAGTACTTCAACATGACCGGCTGGCGGCTGGGCTGGCTCGTGGTGCCGCCCGGCATGGTCGGCGCCTTTGAAAAGCTCGCGCAGAACCTGTTCATCTGCGCATCGGCGCTCGCCCAGCATGCGGCGCTCGCCTGTTTCGAGCCCGCCACCATCGCCACTTACGAAGCGCGGCGTCTCGAGTTCAAGCGCCGCCGCGACTTCATCGCGCCGGCGCTGGAATCGCTGAGCTTCACAGTGCCGGTGATGCCCGACGGCGCGTTCTACGTCTATGCCGATTGCCGCACCGTCGCGCATCCGGCGGCCGGCGACAGTGCGGCGCTCACCAGGTCGATGCTGCACGACGCGGGCGTGGTGCTGGTACCGGGTATGGACTTCGGCACGCATGCACCGAAGGCGTACATCCGGCTTTCGTACGCGACCGCTTATCCGAAGCTGGAAGAGGCGGTCGAGCGGTTGGCGAAGCTGTTCGGGCGGCACTGACCACTGGCCGGGCGTGGCAGTTGCGGCTTTGATCATCGGTGCGGACGGGCATATTGAAGCCACGTGAAGCCACGCCTGCCCCGTCGAACGTCGGACATCGCGCCGAGCGGAGCCCCTCACGATCACCCTGACCCGCCAGACGCAAAAAAAAAGGACACCAACCAGTGTCCTTTTTTCTAGCAGCCACGCGTGCGTCAATTACGCCATCGGCATCACGCGGTTCAACTCAAGCGCCCAACTCCGAAGCCGATGCCACGTGCTTCGTATTGGAATTGGCGTCGTCCTGCCCGGAACCCTGCGTCTTCTCCGGCGTTGCCGCGCTCAACGGATGGCCGCCCTCAAGCGTCACCTGCACACGCTTGCCCCCACCCGCAGCCGCCGCCGCTGTATTCGTATTGGCTGATGCGGTCAGAGCCGGCGCCTGCGGTGCGTTGATCGGCACCTTGCGGCCGCGCGCCACGTCGCGCAGACGGCCACGTTCGGCCATCACCTTGGCGCCATAGCCGCCGTCGTCCTGCGTGCTCGAACCGACGTACAGCCGCAAGCCGCCCGGCAGCGAGCCGCCGCGGGCGATGCAATCCTTCAGCACCAGCGCGCCCACCTTGATGTTCGCGACCGGTTCGAGCGCTGCGCTCTCGCCGCCGAAATACTGGAATTTGTCCGAATGCACTTTGGACATCACCTGCATCAGACCTTGCGCGCCCACGCCACTCTCGGCGTACGGGTTGAAGCCCGATTCGATCGCCATCACCGATAGCAGCAGCAGCGGATCGAGACCGACTTCGCGGCCGGTATCAAACGCGGCCTTCACGAGCTCGCTGACGGGCTCCTGAGCGACGCGATAACGCCGTGCCAGGTAAGTCGCGACCAGATTTTGCTCACGGCTCGACACCAGCACGCGATCGTCGCGCGCGTCGGCCGAGACCCGTTGCGCCGGAATCAGGCGCGCCAGCGCACTGACGCTCTGCATCGTACGCGGATCGAGCCCATTGAGCGCCGCGACGCCCATGCCGGCCGAACCGGAGCCGTCGAAAGCGCCGTCGAAGCTGGTGTTACCCACGGTGAGGCTGGTGCTGCCGTTGTTCGCACCGGTTGCAAGGTCGGCGCCATTCGGTGAGTTGGACGACAGCGAGTCGTCGGACGGGGCAGCAGCGTTGCTGGGCGGCCCGAAGGACGGCAGCGGATTGCCTTGCAGCAGACGGGCCGGACCCGCCTGCACAGCGGCGGAGATGACCGGCATCAGCCGCGCGGCCAAGGTGCCGCGCCAGGCCGGCATCAGCCACAGTGCGATTGCCAGCACGACAGCGATACCGCCGACGATGCTGAACAGGTGATGACTCATTCGCGTCCCGCGACGCAACACACCACGCACAACTTGCGCAATCCGTGCATCGGGACGCCACGATAACCAGGCGTTCATTCAGATCTCCCATGTTGCATGATCCGCGAACCCCGCCAACAGATGAAAACGGCGGCACCACACGTTCGCAGAGTCAAGACATCGCGTGCTCTGTCTGGTTAGGGCAGCAGCGACGTCGGGAAAACGGCAAATACCGTCTGTGGGGAGCCATCTTGAAATACCCGCGCCATGCCAAAAGAGCATGCAGGCGTTGGCTCCCACGCGAAAAACCAGCGTCGGCAGCGCTGGTGAGGACTTCAATAGCCGTCAAGTACCGTGCAGGGGAATCGGTAAAGCGGTGACGCGTTGCGTCAGATGGGACCGGGGGCAGTGGTAAAAAGGTTCACGCCCTGCAAGTAATGTGGACGGATTCTATGCAGGGTTTTATAGATCGTCAACACTATAGAACGGGAAAAGTATAACTATTTGTAATAATGAACGGTGTTCAGTTCGTCGGAAACGGCGCGGTAGGCCACTTTCGAGCGGTCTGCCCCCCGCCGTTCCGGCTAGGTCATTTGGCCGATCTACGTGCGCTAGCCAACGCAGGTAAAATCGACAATTCCGCTGGCGCCGGGCAACCCGCTGCGCCCTTCTCTTTCGCCGCCGAACGTGGCACTGAACCGCAACAGATGAAATACAAAGACCTGCGCGATTTCGTCAGCCGTCTCGAAACGATCGGTGAACTGCGCCGTATCTCGCAACCCGTTTCGCCCAGGCTGGAAATGACCGAACTGTGCGACCGCGTGCTGCGCGCCGGCGGCCCCGCCCTGTTGTTCGAGAACAAGGCGCAGCATGGGTTCCCGGTGCTCGGCAACCTGTTCGGCACGCCGCGCCGGGTCGCGCTCGGCATGGGTGTCGACGCGCAAGCCGGCGGAGGCGACGGCGCGGCGCTGGAGTCGTTGCGCGACGTCGGCCGGTTACTCTCCGCACTGAAGGAGCCGGAGCCGCCGAAGGGGCTCAAGGACGCGGGCAAGCTGTTCTCGCTGGCGAAGGCGGTGTGGGACATGGCGCCCAAAACGGTGGGCGCGCCTCCCTGCCAGGAAATCGTCTGGGAGGGCAATGACGTCGACCTCGCCAGACTGCCAATCCAGACCTGCTGGCCGGGCGATGCCGGCCCGCTGATCACATGGGGCCTGACCGTCACGAAAGGGCCGAACAAGAGCCGACAAAATTTAGGAATATATCGCCAGCAATTGATCGGCCGTAACAAGCTGATCATGCGCTGGCTCGCGCATCGCGGCGGCGCGCTCGATTTCCGCGAATTCGCGCTGCGCAACCCCGGCAAGCCGTATCCGGTCGCCGTGGTGCTCGGCGCCGATCCGGCGACCATCCTCGGCGCGGTCACGCCGGTGCCCGACACGCTGTCTGAATACCAGTTCGCCGGCCTGCTGCGCGGCGGACGCACCGAGCTTGCGAAGTGCCTCACGCCGGGCGTCGACGGCCTTCAGGTGCCCGCGCGCGCCGAGATCGTGCTCGAAGGCTTCATTCATCCGCAGGAGGGCACGCCCTCGCCCGCCCCCGCAGGCGCTCCGCCGCGTCCGGTCAAGGGCGCGTCGGCGGCGTACGAACATGCGCTCGAGGGTCCATACGGCGACCATACGGGCTACTACAACGAGCAGGAGTGGTTTCCGGTCTTCACCGTCGAGCGCATCACGATGCGGCGCGAGGCGATCTACCACTCCACCTATACCGGCAAACCGCCCGACGAACCCGCCGTGCTCGGCGTCGCGCTCAACGAAGTGTTCGTGCCGCTGTTGCAGAAGCAGTTCACCGAAATCACCGACTTCTATCTGCCGCCCGAAGGCTGCAGCTACCGCATGGCCATCGTGCAGATGAAGAAGAGCTACCCCGGCCACGCCAAGCGCGTGATGTTCGGCGTGTGGAGCTTCTTGCGGCAGTTCATGTATACGAAGTTCATCGTGGTGGTCGACGAGGACGTCAATATCCGCGACTGGAAGGAAGTGATCTGGGCGATCACCACGCGCATCGATCCCGCGCGCGACACGGTGCTGGTGGATCGCACGCCGATCGACTATCTGGATTTCGCGTCGCCTGTGGCGGGGCTCGGCTCGAAGATGGGACTCGACGCGACCAACAAGTGGCCCGGCGAAACCGATCGCGAATGGGGCCGCCCGATCGTGATGGACGACGCGGTCAAGCAGCGCGTCGATACCTTGTGGAACGAGTTGGGCCTGTAAGGCGAGCCGTGGGACAAGACCAACAACAAAAACAGATGGAGCAGTTGCACGGATGCACGCCTTTTCAATGATGTCGGACGGTTTTTTTCTGTCGTTGTCGCTGTGCCTGGATATCGGTCTCGTGAACGTCGCGATGATCTCGCTGACGCTCTCGCACGGTTTCAAGCCGGGCTTCTGGCTCGGCCTCGGTTCCTGCATCGGCGATCTGATTTACGCGACGCTCGCGCTCGCCGGCATGGCCGCGCTGCTGCAGTTCGAATCGGTGCGCTGGGTGGTGTGGATCGGCGGCGCGACTATCCTGCTGTTCCTGACCTGGAAGATGGCCCGTGAGGCGATGTTCCCGGCAACGGGGGCGGCGGTGGCAGGCGTTGGCGACGCCGATGCGCCGCATCTGTCGGCATGGCGCGGCTTTTTGCGCGGCGTGCTGCTGGCCGTGTCGTCGCCGTCGGGGATTCTGTGGTTCGCGGCCGTCGGCGGCGCGTTGATCGCGAAAGCGGGGGCCACCAGCCCGACGACCGCGCTGGTGTTCCTCGGCGGATTTTTTCTCGGCGGTCTGTGCTGGACGGTCTTTATCTGCGGCCTCGGCAGTCACGGACGCAAGCGCGCGGGCGCTGGTTTGCTGCGCGCCTGCCACGTGCTGTCCGCGCTGCTGTTCGCGTACTTTTCGTATAGCGTGATCGTCAACGGATATCACGATCTGATCGTGCAGACCTCGCAGGTGGCGAGCTGATGGAAAAACGGCTTGCGCCGTCACCAAGCCGTTTTCTCCAGTCAGGTTCGAGCCGTTCGCTCAGGCGAGATACTGTGCGAGCTTGGGCAGATCGACGTTGCCGCCGCTCACCACCACGCCGACCCGCTTGCCCTTCGCCGGCACGATGCCGTTGAGCACCGCCGCCGCGGCCAGACAACCCGTCGGCTCGACCACTATCTTCATACGTTGCGCGAAAAAGCGCATCGTATCGATCAACTGCTCGTCGCTGACGGTTTCGATCCGCGCCACCCGCTCGCGGATGATCGCGAACGTGTAGTCGCCGAGATGCGTGGAGGCAGCGCCGTCGGCGATCGTGCGCGGCGTGTCGATATGAACGATCTCGCCGCGCGCGAGCGATTGCTGGCCGTCGTTGCCCGCTTCCGGCTCGACGCCGATCACCGTGCACGCCGGGCTCAACTCCGCTGCCGACAACGCGCTGCCGCCGAGCAATCCGCCGCCGCCCAGGCACACGACCAGCGTGTCGAGCGGGCCGGTTTCGTCGATCATCTCTTTCACCGCGGTGCCCTGCCCGGCGATCACGTGCGGATGGTCGTACGGCGGAATCAGCGTCATGCCGCGCTCTTGCGAAAGCCGCCGGCCAATCTCTTCGCGGTTCTCGGTATAGCGGTCGTAGGTGATCACTTCGCCGCCATACCCCTTGGTCGCCGCGACTTTGGCCGCGGGGGCGTCGTGCGGCATGACGATCGTCGCGTGGATGCCGGCAAGGCGCGCCGACAGCGCGATGGCCTGAGCATGATTACCCGACGAATACGTCAGCACGCCCGCTTTGCGCTGCTCCGCATCGAAGTGCGAAATCGCGTTATAGGCGCCGCGAAACTTGAACGCGCCCATGCGCTGAAAATTCTCGCACTTGAAGAACACCGATGCGCCCGTGCGCTCGTCGAATGTGCTCGAGGTCAGCACGGGGGTACGGTGGGCGACGCCCTCGAGACGCGCTGCGGCGTCGAGTACATCGTCGAAAGTGGGAGCGGGAAGCGCTTGCATCGGCGGAACTCTCCTGAGCGGTGGCGAAACACGCATTGTCCCAGCTTCGCCACGCTTTGGAACGCCGGCCTTGCGCGCGCAGGAAACGGAAAAACGAACGTGGAAACAAAAACGGCGTAACCCGGCAATCAAGCCGGCGTTACGCCGAGTGCGATCACGCTTTGCCTGCCGCGATTAGCGGCGGTAATAACCGCGACCGTAATAACCGTGGCCGTAATAACCGTGGTAATAGCCGTGACGATAATACGGACGGCCATAGCCGTAATAACCACCGACCACCACGGGCGGCGGCGCATACACGACAGGCGGCACATAAACCGGCGGCGGAGGTGCGTAATAGACCGGCGGGGGCGCCGCATATACCGGATAAGCCGGCGCGACCGGAACCCCAATGCCGATACCGACGGAAACATGTGCCTCTGCCGCCCCGGCTAGTCCCAAGCCGAGCGCAGCAACGACAAACGGAACGATCTTTCTCACTTTATTCTCCTAGCGCGACCTATCAAGGACGCCGACTGCGCATGCCTTGCATGCTACCCATTCAATCTATCGAAAAAGACCACGCATATCTGTTCGCATTTGTTGCAAATTGCAATGCGCGACAATAGGCCGACATTCAGCCCCCATTCGCGCGAGCGGGTCTGGTCACGCCGCGGCGACGTTTTGAGCTGAAGATCAAGGGTTTGAGCGGAGTCGAAACGCGTAGAGCGCGCGTTCGTGCGGCGCGTGCAATTTCCAGCTTCGCGTTTCGGTAATCTTTGATTACAAATTAGCTTCAATACTGACAACGCAACCGAGCCTCCAATAAAAAATGCCCGGCGAATTGCCGGGCATTTCTCACCAGTGAACGCAGCCGGTTCAGCCCACTTTCACATACGCAAATTCGCGGGACACGCTGGGCGGAACGTACGCGCCGCTAATACGGACGCGCGGGGTCAGGCGCTTTTTCTGCTCCCACCAGCGACGGCGCTGTGCGTGTGTCAGGAACCGCAAGTGCTTTCGGTAAGAAAAAATACTCATCGTGAACCTCCCGAATCTGACTGCGTAACGAAGTACCCAGAAACAGCCACTACCAAATCAGTCCTGAACAATTGTGAGCAGCTTTCGAACTTGCGGGCGGCGCTTCGCCGCATGTCCGGCTGCATGCGCCATATCTGGCGCAAACTGTTCGCAGGAAAATCGAGCCGGATCACGCCGCCGACGCCGAATGCGCGATACTTCTGCTTTTCCGTTCAAATGTTCCGTCTGGAGCAGGAAACCATGTCCCAGTCTCCATTGCCGCGCCTTGGCTTTATCGGTGCTGGCCGACTCGCGCGTTGTCTCGCGCTGAGCTTTTCTCGCGCCGGCTACCCGGTCACGGCGGTGGCGAGCCGTTCAGCGGCGTCGGCCGGCCGGGTTGCCAGTCAAATCGAGCATTGCGTGGCATCCGTCGATCCGCAACAGGTCGTCGAGGCCGCCGATATCGTGTTTTTAGCTGTTCCCGATGACAGCATCGGTACGTCAGCGCACACACTGCGGTTCGGTCCGGACGCCGCGAGCCGGCACGGCAAGGCCCTCGTGCATTGCAGCGGTGCTTCGCCGGTCGAGCTGCTGGCCCCGGCGCGCGACCAGGGGGTGTCGATCGGCGGTTTTCATCCACTCTACCTCTTTAGCGGAGAGCTCGCCGACCTCGAGCGGATCGCCGGCTGCTCGGTGACGATCGAGGCCGACGGCGCGTTGAAGGACACGCTGACCGCGCTGGCGCTCGCGTTGCGCTGCCATCCGCTGTCGATTCCGGCGGGCGGCCGCATGCTGTATCACGCCGCCGCGCACTATGCGGCCAGCTTCGCGCTGTGCAGCCTCGCCGAATGCGTCGCGCTGTGGCGCACGCTCGGTTTCGCCGAAGACGACGCGCTGCGCGCCCTGCTGCCGATGCTCGCGGGCACCATCGAAACCGCCCGCGATAAGGGCTTACCCAACGCGCTAGCGGGCCCGGTGTCGCGTGGCGACACCGGGGTCGTGGCTAAGCAGTTGGCGCTACTCGAAGGGCTCGGCGGCGACCACGCGGCACTCTACGGCTTGTTGTCGCGGCGCGCGGTCGGACTGGCCGAACGCCGCGTGAGCCCGCCCGCCGCGCTCGAAGCGATCGCCGCGACGGTCGAGGATTCGCTCAACCGATCGCTGAATCAAGCCGCAGCAGGTGCAAGCGTCAAGTAAGCCGTGATAATGTGACGTCCGGCGCCGCACGCAATCCGCGAACGCCGCGCATCGGGACCAACAGACGAGAACGTACAATGATCAAGGTCAGCATCCTCTATCCGTACCGGGAAAACGGCCACTTCGACGTGGAGTATTACTGCGCCACGCATATGCCGCTTGCGGCGACGCTGTTCGGAGCGTCGCTGAAGGGCTGGTCGGTCGATGTCGGCATCAATGCCGGGCCGCCGGGAACGCCGCCGCCGTACGTCGCCGCGGGCCACTTCCTGTTCGACAGCGCGGATGATTTCTACAAGGTCTTCAAGTCGGCCTCCGAGCGGCTGATGGCCGACATCCCCAATTACACCGACGGCGGCAACGGCACGATTCTGATCAGTGAGATCAAGATTTCCGTGTGATGACGAGCAGACGGAAGCGAAACGGCGGCGTCTCATTCAAGCAGCCGCCGCATCCGGATCGAAGCCTCGTCACCGAACCACCGCGCGAAACGCGCATGCAATCCCCATGAACCGCCGGCGCGCACCGATCGCTCCACGCCGGCACCCCGCGGCCGATCGGCGGCCGCCATCCGATGCATAAGGACACGAGATGTTTGGCGATATCGCCCGTTTTCTGCTCAATACCGTCTTCACGCTGTTCGGCGCGGCGTTGCTGCTGCGCGCCTGGCTGCAGGTCGTGCGCATGCCGCCCTACAATCCGGTGACGAACGCCGTGCTGCAAGCCACCAACTGGATCGTGCTGCCGCTGCGGCACATCTTGCCGAGCACGCGCAGCGTCGACTGGGCGAGCCTCGTTGCGGCGCTGCTCGCGGCGATCGTCTATGTGGTGCTGATGGTGGTCCTCACTGGCGCCGATCCGCTCACGCTGCTGCCGACGCTGCTGATCGTCGCCGTGCTGACGCTCATCAAGTGGGCGCTGAATCTGATCATCTGGATGACGATCCTGATGGCGCTGCTGTCGTGGCTCAATCCGCGCTCCCCGGCCATGCCGATTCTGTATCAACTGACCGCGCCGTTTCTGAATCCGCTGCGCCGCGTCTTGCCGCAACTCGGCGGGATCGACCTGTCGCCGATTCTGCTGTTCGTGATCGTGCAGGTGCTGTTGATGGTGGTCACGCGCGCAGCCGTTCAGCTGACTTACTTCGTGATCTGATGGCGTGATGCGTCAGCGGGAAAGGGTGTGTGATTTGCGCTGAACACCCTTTTCCGAGTAGAATTGTGCGCTCTGCGGGCGTCGTATAATGGTAATACCCTAGCTTCCCAAGCTAGAGCCGTGGGTTCGATTCCCATCGCCCGCTCCAGACCCTCTCCAGCACAGCCTGTGCGTCGCGCTACGCGATTCAACCAGGCGCAGGCAGTCTGCAAAAATCCGTATTTTCCGCTCGTCCCAGCCGTTGCTGCATTCACGCACATTCGCGCCGCGCCCCATCTGCGCGACGACATCAACCGCCCTTCGTCTGGACGCGCCCTTTTCGGTTGTGCTACCTTACGCGCACTTGCAACGCCCGCTCCACCTTCCGGCTGAGCCTTTCAGCGGAAATCCAGCACGAGCCGCCTCCACGAAGGCGGCTTTTTTGTAGCGGCGGCGGCTCGGCGTAGCGAGCCGCGTCTGTCTGCCGCGCGCACGATTCGCGGCTGCCGCCGCGCCAGCGCGGCCAGGTCGTCGCGTTGCCGTACCACTCAAGCCGCAAAGCCCTCACCCTAGCAGCAGCATCGACGATGATCCACGAACCAAACGACACCGGCCTGCCGGACGAACTCCCGACGCCCTCCAACGAAGCCGAAGACCAACCCGCCGGCGACACGGCGCCCCAGCAAGCATCCCCGGAAGCGCTGCACCGCCGCCGCATCCGCAGCTTTGTCACGCGCGCTGGCCGCGTGTCGACCGGCCAGCGCCGCGCAATGGACGAACTCGGCCCGCGTTTCGTGGTGCCCTTCACGCCGCAGCAGCCCGACTGGGACAACGTGTTCGGCCGCGCGGCGCCGCGCATATTGGAAATCGGTTTCGGCATGGGCGCGACGACCGCGGAAATCGCGTCGCACCGTCCGGGCGACGACTTCCTCGGCGTCGAAGTACACGAACCAGGTGTGGGCGCGTTGCTCAAGCTGATGGGCGAGCAGTCGCTGTCGAATATCCGCATCATTCAGCACGATGCAGTCGAAGTGCTCGAACAGATGATCGCGCCGGACAGCCTCGACGGCATGCACATCTTCTTCCCGGACCCGTGGCACAAGGCGCGTCACCACAAGCGCCGGCTGATCCAGCCGAAGTTCGTCGCGCTACTGGTGTCGCGGTTGAAGCCCGGCGCCTATCTGCATTGCGCGACCGACTGGCAAAACTACGCCGAGCAGATGCTTGAAGTGCTAGGCGCCGAGCCCACGCTGGAGAACACCGCCGACCACTATGCGCCGCGCCCGGAGTATCGTCCGGTGACGAAGTTCGAGCGCCGCGGGCTGCGGCTTGGACACGGCGTGTGGGATCTGGTGTTCCGCAAACGCGGCGCGGCGTAAAGGCGCGCGCCGGGCATTCAGCGGCCGATAGATAGCAAAAAGGTCCGCAAACGCGGACCTTTTTTTTCATGAAGCTGGCGCAACGAAAGCCGTCATTCGGTCCAGCTCAACGCGCCGCTATAGCCAACCAGCAAGATCAACAGCCCAAAGCCAATCCGATACCACGCAAACGCGGTGAAATCATGCGACGCGATGTAGCGCAACAGCCAGCGCACGCAGATAAAAGCGCTGACGAAGGCCGCCGCGAAGCCGATCGCGAAGTTGCCGAGCGCGTCGGTGGACAGCACGTGCCAGTCCTTGTGCATCTCGTACGCGGTCGCGCCGAAGATGATCGGAATCGCGAGAAAAAACGAAAACTCCGTGGCGACGCGCCGCTCCAGCCCAAATAGCATCCCGCCGATGATCGTCGAGCCAGAGCGCGACATACCCGGAATCAGCGCGAAACACTGCGCGAAGCCCACCTTCAGCGCGTCCAGCGCGCTCAGGTCGTCCACGTCGCGCACCCGCGCCTCCGCGTCGCCGCGCGCCCGCTGGCGGGCCTCCGCCCACAGAATCACGAGGCCGCCGACCACCAGCGCGAACGCCACCGGCACCGGCGAAAACAGCACCGCCTTGATGGATTTTTCGAACAGCAGCCCGAGCACGATCGCAGGAATCGTCGCGATGATCACGTTCAGCGTGAAGCGGCGCGCCTCCGGCCGGCTTGGCAGGCCGACCACCACGCTGCCGATGCGGCGGCGGAATTCCCAGCACACGGCGAGAATCGCGCCAAGCTGGATCACGACATCGAAGGTTTTCGCATGTTCGTCAGTGAAGTTCAGCAGACTGCCGACAACGATCAGATGCCCAGTGCTCGACACCGGCAAAAACTCCGTCAAACCTTCGACGACGCCCAGAATCAGCGCCTTGCAAGCCAGTAGCCAGTCCATCCGTGCTCCTCATCGCGGTAGATTGTCGGAACGGACAGGACCGGCGCGAACAGTTACATGCGTATGCGGCCCTGCCGGCCGCGCGCCGCGTCATTTTTCGACGATTTGCACGCGTATGCCGTTTGTAAGGATGGTGATTGTACCGGGTTCATAGCTCACTCCGGCAAATTGCAGTTGTTCGGGCTTGAACGTGTAGATCGGATAGTTGGTCAGCAATTGCGTCGCGAGCAGTGCCGCGGCCGCATTGATCTGCTGCGTGTAGGCCTGCGCCTGGCCGTTCACGCTAACGTTGTCGACATTCGGCGACTTGAGCACGACCGAGCGGCTGGCGGCGTCGTAGGCCAGCTCGCTCGACAGCGTGAACACGCCGTCGACCGGCTGCGGCATGAACGGGCTCGCGAAGCGCGCGTCGAGCTTCACCGAGACGCGGTTCGCGTCCGGCAGAAAACCGACCACGGGGTTGGTCAGCGCGACATCGAACACTTGCGAGACCGTGCGCTGATACGGGAATTTGCGCTGCACCGCGTCCTGCACCTGCTGCTGTGAGAACGTGTAGTGCGACGGAATGAACGGAAAAATCGGCGTCGCACAGGCCGCGAGCGATACGGTGATGCCAAGCGCGCTACAGCCTGTCAGCGCGGCGCGCAAAAAGCGGCGCCGGGCCGGCGCTGCGGGTCGAGTCATGCGAAATCTCCTGGGAAGGCTTGTCGAGCATGCGGGTGGGCTGGCTCGAGGTTTGGCCGATGCGGGTTGGACTGGCGCGCGTGGCAAAGGTCATTAACTTAACGGGTTTAAAGCGCTATAGGACTACCGCGGGACTACCGCGCGGCCGCTTGCGGCTGAGTTTGCGCTTCGAGCTGCGTCAGCCATGCGAGCGCTTCGACGCGGTGCGTCCCACACATCTCGGTTTGCGGCTGCAGACCAGAACAGCACGCCGGCCGCTCCGGCCGGCCGAAGATCGCGCAGCGCAGGTCGTCGCCGAGTTGCACGCAGCGCACGCCTGCCGGCTTGCCATCCGGCATGCCCGGAATGGGGCTCGAAATCGACGGCGCGATACAGCACGCGCCGCAATCGGGGCGGCACGCATGATCGGCCACGTGAAATGGCGACTCGCGCTTAACGACGCCGTCCGGCATTTTTATCTGCGCACTCTTCTGCACGCTTTTCCGCACATCACTCACGACACTCTTCCTGATCCCGAAAACGGGCAACGCATTACCAGACCCGCATTGTGCCACCGCATTCCGTGCGACCTTTTTACGCAATCCGGCCTTGGGTCGCTCCCTTAGACTCGAAAGCTCCGAAAGGCTACGCGCGAGAGGCGTCGGCGCTGCTCGATCCGCGCTTGTCACCCCGCTCCGGCGAACACCGCCGGCAGCCGCCTCTTCCACCGTGGCCAACCGACCCGAGCCACTCATGACCACCGTCGCCAACACGCTATTCCGTCCCGACCTGCTCGCCAGATACAGCGCAAACGGTCCACGGTATACGTCCTATCCGACCGCGCTACAGTTCCACGACAACTTCGACCCCGCCGACTATCTGCGCGCCGCCGCCGACCCGGGCGCGTCCGGCACCGATCTCTCGCTGTACTTCCACATTCCGTTTTGCGACACCGTGTGCTTCTACTGCGGCTGCAACAAGGTCGCGACGAAAAACCGCGCGCACGCGCGTCCGTACCTCAATCGACTGAAGCGCGAGATAGCGTTGCAAGCCGCGTGCTTCGACACGCGGCGTCCGGTGTCGCAACTGCATTGGGGCGGCGGCACGCCCACCTTCCTGTCGCACGACGAAATGGCCGAGCTGGTGGCCGCCACGCGTGAGCACTTCACGTTGCTGCCCGATGCCGAAGCCGAATATTCGATCGAAGTCGACCCGCGCGAAGCGTCGCCCGACACCGTGGCGCATCTGCGCAAGCTCGGCTTCAACCGGATGAGTCTCGGCGTGCAGGACTTCGATCCGGTCGTGCAGCAGGCGATCAACCGCATTCAGCCACTCGAGATGACCACCTCGGTGATGCAGGCCGCGCGCGATACCGGCTTTCATTCGATCGGCGTCGATCTGATTTACGGCCTGCCGCATCAAACCGTCGCCAGCTTCAGCCGCACGCTCGACACAATGATAGAACTCGCGCCCGACCGTTTGTCGGTGTTCGCCTACGCGCACATGCCGCAGCTCTTCAAGATGCAGCGTCAGATGGACCCCGCCACGCTGCCCTCGCCGGAGCAACGGCTCGCGCTGCTGCAACGGGTGGTGGAGCGTCTGACGGACGCGGGCTATATGTACATCGGAATGGACCACTTCGCGCTGCCCACCGACGAACTCGCGCGCGCGCAAGCGCAACGCACGCGCAGAACGCGAAAGACCTGCCCGGCTATGCGGCGGCGATCGACGCAGGCCAACTGGCGATCACACGCGGCGTGCGCCTCACCGCCGACGACCGCCTGCGCCGCGACGTGATCACACAGGTGATGTGCAACCCGGAATTGCGCTTCGATGAATTCGAAGCCGCTTACGGCCTCCGCTTTGCCGAAACGTTCGCGCCGGAGCTGAAGCGCTTGCCCGGCTTCGAGAAGGACGGTCTGGTGTCGATCAGCGCCGGCAAGCTCAAAGTGCAGATGGCCGGACGCATGCTGGTGCGTAACATCGCGATGGTGTTCGACCACTATCTCGGCCAGCAGACTCCCGAACGGTTTTCCCGCACGGTCTGAGCGCTTCGCGGCGGGTGCAAGCAAGTGGCTTGCCCGTCGTCGAATTTTCGGCCATAATCTGCGTCTTCGCTGCGCGCCCGTGTTCTGACGCGTACGCTGCAAGACCTGCCCAGGTGGTGAAATTGGTAGACGCAGGGGACTCAAAATCCCCCGCCGCAAGGCGTGCCGGTTCGATTCCGGCCCTGGGCACCAAAAAATTCGATTGACCGGTTGTTTTGCTTTTTCCTCGAACCCCGCCAGCGCCTGCTGCCTGCGGGGTTTGTCGTTTCTGGAAGCTGAATTCGGCTGCGCTCGAGAGCGCATCGAACCCAAGCCGCCTCGCACCAGACCAGGCAGCGTGAGCGCAAAACCCGCCGCCCATGCCGCCGCACAACACAGCCTTATCGCCCCGCCACTCGCGCGCCACCCTGCGTTTGCCCGCGCCGACGCTTGAACACATAGCCGCCCCACATCACCACCAGCCACACCGGCACGAGCAACACCGACATCGACAGCCCCGGCGTCATCGCCAGAATCACGAGGATCAGCGCCATGAACGCGAGGCAGATCCAGTTGCTGAGCGGAAACCAGAACGACTTGAACACGAGCGTCTCGCCCGCCGCCATCATCGCCTTGCGCGACTTCAGATGCGTCAGACTGATCAGCGCCCAGTTCAGCACCAGTGCCGCGACCACCAGCGCCATCAGCAGGCCGAGCGCTTCGGCCGGGATCAGGTAGTTGATGATCACGCAGGTGAACGTTGCGAGCGCCGACAAACCGATCGCCATGTACGGCACGCCGCGCCGGTCGACCTTCATCAGTGCGCGCGGCGCATTGCCCTGCTCCGCGAGACCGTAGAGCATGCGGCTATTCGCATACACGCCGCTGTTGTACACCGACAGCGCCGCCGTCAGCACCACCACGTTGAGAACGTTCGCGGTCAGCGTCGAGCCGATCTGCGAGAAGATCATCACGAACGGGCTGCCGCCCGCAGCGACCTCGTTCCATGGATACAGCGACAGCAGCACCGCCAGCGAGCAGATGTAGAAAATCAAAATCCGGTAGATCACCTGATTCACGGCCTTCGGAATGCTCTTCTGCGGATCGGCAGCCTCGGCGGCGGTAATGCCGATCAGCTCCAGGCCGCCGAACGAAAACATGATCACCGCGAGCATCATGAAGAGCCCGTGGACCCCGTGCGGGAAAAAGCCGCCATGACTCCACAAGTTGGTGATCGACGCCTGCGGGCCGCCGTGTCCGCTGATCAGCAGATAGCCGCCGAACACGATCATGCCGATCACCGCCACCACCTTGATGATCGCGAACCAGAACTCGGTTTCGCCGTAGGCCTTGACGTTGGCGAGATTGATCGCATTGATGCCCGCGAAGCACACCAGCGCCGACACCCACGTCGGCACGCCCGGCCACCAGTAATGCACATAGGTGCCGACCGCGGTCAGCTCGGCCATGCTCACGAGCACGTACAGCACCCAGTAGTTCCAGCCGGACAGGAAGCCGGGGAAGTCGCCCCAGTATTTGTATGCGAAGTGGCTGAACGAACCGGCGACCGGTTCCTGCGCGACCATCTCGCCCAACTGCCGCATGATCATGAAAGCGATGATGCCGCCAATCGCGTAGCCGAGAATCATCGACGGCCCGGCTGCCTGCAACACGCTCGCGGAGCCGAGAAAGAGGCCAGTGCCGATGGCGCCGCCCAGCGCGATCAACTGGATGTGGCGATTCTTCAGCCCCCGCTTCAGGCCGTCTTGCTGCTGTGCACTATTCAAATTGCGCCCCAGTGTATGGATTTCGGTCACCCCAGTCGGACTTGTGGTCCGGCCCGGCAAAACCGATGATTTTACCTCGGCCGAAATGGCCTAAATACTGGGACCAACCCGGGTTGGTTCTGCGCCGCACTTAACGGCGAGGATTGTGATTGTCACTCGCGTGGCGCTTCGGTATGGTCCCCTACTCCAGCTTCAGCCTGCGGAGATTCAACATGTTGAAACGTCTGCTTTGCGCCGCTGCTTTGTCTCTCTGCTTCGCGGGAGGTGCCGCCGTCGCGCAAACGGCCGCGCCCACGCCGGCGCCGGCCGACGAGCCCGCAACCCAACCCAGCGCGCCCGAAGCGCCGGCGCCCGCGCCTGCCGCCACGGCGCCGGCCGCCGCTGCCGCCGCGCCGATGAGCGGCCCGGTGCGCAACGTCGTGCTGGTTCACGGCGCGTTCGTCGATGGATCGAGCTGGAATGGCGTGGTCGCGAAATTGCAACAGAAGGGCTATCACGTGAGCTCGGTGCAGAACCCGCTCACGTCGCTCGCCGACGATGTCGCCGCGACCCGCCGCGTGCTTGCGCGCCAGGACGGTCCCACCATGCTGGTCGGCCACTCGTGGGGCGGCGTCGTGATCACCGAAGTGGGCGCGAACGCGCCGAACGTCGCGGGCCTCGTATATATCGCCGCGATTGCGCCGACGCTGCGCGAGTCGGCGATGGACCTGCTCAAGCGCGCCCCGCCGATGCCCGCGGGCGACGCCATGATCACAGACTCGAGCGGCTTTCTGTGGCTCGACCGTGGCCGTTACCACGCCGACTTCGCCGCGGACGTGCCTGAGAACGTGACGCGCGTGCTGTCCGCCGCGCAAGTGCCGATCGCCGCGAAGGCGTTCAGCGAGACGGTGAGCCAGGTCGGCTGGAAAGAAAAGCCGTCGTGGTACGTGCTGACGACCAAGGACCGCGCGGTGGCGCCGGAAGTGCAGAAATTCATGGCCGACCGGATGGGCGCGAAAGTCGTGCCGATGGCGTCGAGCCACCTCGCGCCGGTGTCGCATGCGGGCGCGATTGCCGATGTGATCGACCGCGCGGCGCGTGAGTTGAGCCGGCAGCAGTAGCGTGGCGGGCGGGGATGCGCGCGCGTGTCAGCGATTGCCGGCGATTGCCGGCGCGCATCCACTCGCACTACCTGAGCGCAGCTTCGAACGCGCATCGGTCCACCGCAGCGCTCAGCGCAGATTCGTGGTCGCCAGTTCGACGACCTCGTCCCCTCGCCCATTGAGCACGGCCCGCAGCATATACAGGCTGAAGCCCTTCGCCTGCGCCCACTGAATCTTCGGCGGCAACGCGAGCTCGTGCTTCGCGGTCACCACGTCGATCACCGCCGGCCCCGGATGCGCGAACGCCTCACGCAACGCCGGTTCGATATTCTCCGAGTGTTCAATCCGGACTCCGTAGATTCCCGCGCCTCGCGCAATCGCCGCGAAGTCGGTCGCGGCGAGATCCGTGCCGGCCTCGAGGTAGCCGCCCGCCTTCATCTCCATTGCGACGAAGCCGAGCGTGCTGTTGTTGAACACCACCACCTTGATCGGCAGGTCGAGCTGACGCGCGGTGAGCAGATCGCCGAGCAGCATCGACAGCCCGCCGTCGCCCGACAGTGAAATCACCTGGCGGCCCGGCTCGGCCGCTTGCGCGCCGAGCGCCTGCGGCATCGCATTCGCCATCGAACCGTGGTTGAACGACCCATGCAGGCTGCGTCGACCGTTCATGGTCAGATAGCGTGCGGCCCACAGCGTCGGCGTGCCGACGTCGGCGCAGAACACTGCGTCCTCGTTGGCGACCTTGTCGACAGTGCTGGTGAGATATTGCGGATGAATCGCGCGCCCCGGATCGGATGGCCGCGCGAGATCGTCGAGACCTTTGCGCGTGTCCGCGTAATGCTTGCGCGCGTTGTCGAGGAAGCGCCGGTCGGTCTTGCGTTTGAGCTTCGGCAACAGCGCCTGCAAGGTCGCCTCGACGTCGCCGACGAGACCCAGCTTCAACGGCGCGCGCTTGCCGAGCGCGGAGCCGCGCCGGTCGATCTGCACCACGTTGCCATGCGACGGATAGAAGTTGCGATACGGAAAGTCGGTGCCGAGCATCACGAGGGTGTCGCACGACATCATTGCGTGATAACCGGAGCTGAAGCCAATCAGCCCGGTCATGCCGACGTCGAACGGGTTGTCCCACTCGACGTATTGCTTGCCACGCAGCGCGTGCACGGTCGGCGCGCCGAGCTGGTCGGCGAAAGCGACCACCTCGTCGTGCGCTCCCGCGCAGCCGCTGCCGCACAGCAGCGTCACGCCGCCCGCCTGATTGAGCAGATCGGCGAGCCGGTCGAGATCGGCCGCGGACGGCACCACGGTCGAGCGCTCCAGCGTGCCGGCCCACGCCGGCGTTTCCTCGGGCGCGTCGCCGAGCGCGACATCGCCCGGCAGCACGATCACCGCGACGCCACGCTCCTCGATCGCGGTACGCATCGCGCGCGCCAGAACGCGGGGAAACTGCGAGGGATTCGTCACCAGCTCGACGAAGTGACTGCACTCCTTGAACAACTCTTGCGGATGGGTTTCCTGAAAGTAGCCGAGGCCGATTTCCGAGGATGGAATGTGCGCGGCGATCGCGAGCACGGGCTGATGATTGCGATGACAGTCATACAGGCCGTTGATCAGGTGCAGATTGCCCGGACCGCAACTGCCCGCGCAGACCGCGAGCTTGCCGGTCGCGGCGGCATCGGCGCCGGCGGCGAAGGCCGCCACTTCTTCATGGCGCGTGTGCATCCAGCGAATCGAGCCGAGCCGTTGCAAGCTATCCGACAGGCCGTTCAGGCTGTCGCCCGTCACACCCCAAATCCGTTCGACGTCCGCTGCCGCCAGTGTTTTGGCCAGATAATCCGCAATAGTCTGCTTACCCATGCTGTACCCCGCTCGGTGATAAAGACGGTGCCTCTGGAATGCCAGAGAGTACAGCTTCCGCGCAAACGTGTCGCCTGGGGCCCTTCGCGGCGAGTCGTAAGCGCGGTGAAATGGCCGCATAGGCAAGTCACGCGGCCAGCGCTCGCCTGCTGCGATCTCTACCGCTATCGCAGCATGAACGACATCGCCGACAGACAATTCAGCATCCGCACCGCATGCTCCGCCGATGCCGCGCGGAAGCGCAACGTCACCGCGTCGACGCGCGTGAGCGTCGGCCATTGGCAGAACAGATCGGCAAGCGCGCTGGTCTGCACGCGCAGTTCGCAGTCGACGGGCTTCGCGTCGGCACGCGCCGCGTGCGGCGCATAACCATCGGCGATGTGTTGCCGGACCACTTCCCGCGCGGCGCTTGTGATCGCCGCGCGCGCTGCCGCCGGCGATTGCGTGACGCCGCTCGCATGCCCGGTCGCGCTCTTCGTGACCACGAACCGCGCATGCGGAAAACGCGGCGCGGTTTCCTCGGCGAAGACGTCGTCGCCGGATAAAAGCACTACGCGTGCGCCATATTCTTCGGCCAGCGCGCCATACACGCCCGCCTCGCCAAGCTCGACGCCGTTGAACGAAACCCGCGCGAACGCGAAGCTGTTGATCGTGTGCGCGAGGACGCCGCGCGTTTGCGACATCGCGTGATAGCCGATCATGAAGACCAGCGCCGCACCATATTCGAGCCCGGCCATCATGCCGAGCGTGCGCGGCTTGCCGAGCACGACCTGGGCGCGCTCATCGAGCAGATCCGGCAGCAGGTTGCGAAAGCCGCCGTGCGAATCGTTGACCCATACCTCGGTGGCGCCGCCTTCGAACGCGCCTTCGATCGCGGCGTTGGCTTCGAGCGTCATCCAGCGGCGCGCGGCTTCGTATTCGCCGTTGCCCGCGCGCGTCTGCTCGGGATGAAACACGCCGGCCACGCCTTCGATATCGGCGGAAATAAGGACTTTCATCAGGAAGTGGCCTTCAGTAGTTGCGCGAGGTCGGGCACGCTGTCCTTCAGCGAAAGGTGCCGATGACCGTCGCGGCCCGTCACGGAGACGGCGCTCCACAACGCATCGACGATCGCCTGCTCGACGCTGTCCGCGCACGCGCGAAACAGCGGGTCCAGACGCGCGTCGGCGACGAGCGGCGGCAGCGTGACGAAGTCGGCGGCGTGCGGCACCGTATAGGCCGTTGAAAACGCCAGCGCGATGTCGCCGCTGCCGTGGCCGTACACCGAGCCGGTTCGTGCGAGACCGGCCGCCGCGCGCAACGACAGACGCTTGAGCTGGCGCGCGTCGAGCGGCGCGTCGGTGGCGACGATCATGATGATCGAGCCTTGCTCGGGCTTCGCGGCCGTAGCACCCGCAGCCGCCGCGTCAGCGGCCGCTTGCGCCGCGCGTGCGCGTTCGGCCAGCACGCGACCGAGCGGCGTGCCGTCGATCGTCAGCATCGGCAGGCGGCCGAAGTTCGCCAGCACCAGCGCGCCGACGGTATAGCCGTTGCCCGCGACATCCACCACGCGCGACGCGTTGCCGATGCCGCCCTTCAGATCGAAGCACGACATGCCACGCCCCGCGCCGATCGCGCCGCTCGCGACCTGGGTGCTGGCGTTGTCGAATGCGTCGTTGAAATGCTGCTCTGTGACGGCCAGCGCCTGGATGTCGTTCAGGTAGCCGTCATTGCATTCGAACACCAGCGGATTGACCGTCGACCATTCGCGCCCGATCCGCAGATTCGCGCGGATCGCCGCACGAATCTGCGCCTGCGCGAGCGCCGCGACGCCGAACGTATTGGTCAACGCGACCGGCGTTTCCAGCGTGCCGAGTTCCTCTACCTGCACGAGCCCGATGCTTTTGCCGAAGCCGTTGATCACAGACGCCGCCGCCGGCACCTTGTCGATGAACGGATCGCCCTGATGCGGACGAATCACCGTCACGCCGGTTTGCAACGCGCCTTCAGCGAGCGTGCAATGTCCGACCGTCACGCCCGCGACATCGGCGATCGTGCCGAGCGTCCCGCTCGGCAACGTGCCGATATGCGGTGCAGGCAGCGCTGAATTCACGGCTGCGCTCATGGCCGGTCGAGCTTCGGATCGAGCGCGTCGCGCAAGCCGTCGCCGAGCAGATTGAACGCCAGCACCGTCAGGAAAATCGCGAGACTCGGAAACAGCGCGATATGCGGCGCGGTGACCATGTCGGCGCGCGCTTCGTTGAGCATCGCGCCCCACTCGGGAGTCGGCGGTTGCGCGCCGAGTCCGAGGAACGACAGACTCGCCGCCGTGATGATAGAGGTGCCGATACGCATCGTGAAGTACACCACCACCGACGAAATCGTGCCCGGCAAAATGTGCCGTACGATGATGGTCCAGTCCGACGCGCCGATGCTGCGCGCCGCTTCGATATACGTGAGCTGCTTGAGCATCAGCGTATTGCCGCGCACGAGCCGCGCGAACGCGGGGATGCTGAAGATCGCCACCGCGCAGATCACGTTGATCATGCCGTTGCCGAGAATCGCCACCACACCGATCGCCAGCAGAATGCCGGGGAACGCGAACAGCACGTCGGCGACGCGCATCGTGATGCGGTCCCACCAGCCTTCGTAGTAACCGGCCAGCAGTCCGAAGAATGTGCCGATCACCGCGCCGATCGCCACGGACAGAAAGCCCGCCTCGAGTGAAATGCGCGAACCCACGAGAATGCGGCTGAAAATATCGCGGCCCAGCGAATCGACGCCGAACCAGTGCGTGGCGGACGGCCCCGCGTTCAGCGCGTCGTAGTCGAAGAAATTCTCCGGGTCGTACGGGACAATATGCGGCGCGGCGATCGCGACCACAATCAGCAGCAGCACGAAAATGCCGGCGGCGAGCGCCACGTGCTGCTTGCGGAATTTGCGCCAGAACTCGCTCCACGGGGTGCGGATCGCGCGTTCGGCGGGAGCGGCGGTGGCCGCGTTCGGCTCGGTGGCGGTCGTGCTCATGCGGGCCTCACTTGAAACGGATGGTCGGATTGATCACGGCGTACAGCACGTCCACGACCAGGTTGATGATGATGAATTCGAGCGAGAACAACAGCACCTCGGCCTGAATCACCGGATAGTCGCGCATCGACACGGCGTCCACCAGTAGGCGCCCGAGCCCCGGCCAGTTGAACACCACTTCGACGACGATCGAGCCGCCCAGCAGAAAGCCGAATTGCAGCCCCATCATCGTGATGACGGGAATCAGCGCGTTGCGCAGGCAATGCTTGACGATCACGAGCCGCTCGGGCACGCCCTTGGCGCGCGCGGTGCGCACGAAATCCTCGTGCATCACTTCGACGAACGAGGCCCGCGTGAAGCGCGCCATCACCGCCGCGACGGCCGCGCCCAAGGTGAGCGACGGCAACACGTAGCTCTGCCACGAGCCGTCCCCGACGATCGGCAGCCAGCCGAGCTTCACCGAGAAAATCTCCATCAGCAGCATGCCGAGCGCGAACGCGGGAAACGAAATGCCCGACACCGCTAGCGTCATGCCGAGCCGGTCGGGCCAGCGGTTGCGCCACACCGCCGAGACGATGCCGAGCGCCATGCCGATCACGACCGCCCAAACCATGCTCGCGACCGTGAGCCACAGCGTCGGCATGAAGCGCTCGGCGATTTCCTGGCTGACCGGCCGCTTGCTGCGCGTCGAGATGCCGAAGTCGCCATGCGCGATGCGCCAGAAGAAGTGGACGAACTGCTGCGGCATCGGCCGGTCGAGGCCGAGGTCGGCGCGCACCAGCGCGACGGTCGCCTCGTCCGCTTCGGGACCGGCGGCGAGCCGCGCCGGATCGCCCGGCAGCAGATGCACGAACAGGAACACCAGCACGGCGACGATGAAGAGCGTTGGCAGCAGGCCAAAGAGACGTTTGACGAGGAAGTTCAGCATGAAACCCAATCCGGCAATGATGCGGGCAATGAGGAATCGTGTGCGGCGGTATCGAGACCGTGCGGTCCGGCGCGCTGCTGGAACAACAACAACGGCAGCAGCGCGCCGGCTCGCACGTTCAGCGCGTTACCTCGTCACTTGATCGCGATTTCTTCGAAGTTGAACGAGCCGTCCGGCGCGACGTAAGCGCCTGACAGACGCTTGCTGCGCGCGTACACGACCTTCTCCTTGACGAGGAAGATCCACGGCGCGTCGGCCCAGATGCGCTTTTGCGCGTCAGTGTAGAGCGCGGCCTTCTGCGTACGGTCCGTGGTCGCGAGCGCCTCCTTCAGATCGCTGTCGACGGTGTCGTTCCTGTAGTAAGCGGTGTTCATCATCTTCGGCGGGAACGATACGGACGCGAGCAGCGGCGTAACCGCCCAGTCGGCCTCACCCGTCGACGACGACCAGCCCGCGTAGTACATCCGCACCGGCGCGGTGGCCGCATCCTGTGCGCTCTCCACCTTGGCGACGCGTTGCCCTGCTTCGAGCGCTTCGACCTGCGCCTTGATGCCGACCTGTGCGAGTTGCTGCTGCACGAACTGGATCACCTTCTGCGCGGTCGAGTAGTTATACGCGGACCACAGCGTGGTTTCGAAACCGTTCGGATAGCCCGCTTCCTTCAGCAGCGCGCGCGCCTTTGCCGGGTCATACGGCCAGGGCCCAAGCCTGGTCGCGTAGTCGACGCCTTGCGGAACCACGCCGTCGGCCGGCGTCGCGTAGCCGGCGAACGCGACCTTGGTCAGCGCTTCCTTGTTGACCGCGTAGTTCAGCGCTTCACGCACCTTCGGATTGTCGAACGGCTTCTGGTTCACATTCAGGCTGATGTAGCGCTGAATGATCGACGGCGCAGCAATCAGATCGACCTTCGGGCTCGACTGCAATTGCGCGGCCTGTTCAAACGGCACCTGGAACGCGAAGTCCGCTTCGCCGGTGCGCATCAGCGCGGCGCGTGTGTTGTTGTCGACCACCGGCTTCCAGTCGATCGCGTCGATCTTCGGGTAACCCTTCTTCCAGTAGCCCGCGAACTTCTTCACTGTCAGGTCGCCCGCCGGGTCCCACTTCACCAGTTCGAACGGCCCGGTGCCGACCGGATGGAACGCGATGTCCTTGCCGTACTTCTTCAGCGCGTCCGGCGAGATCATCACCGCCGACGGATGCGCGAGCACGTTGACGAACGCGGAGAACGGCGCCTTCAGCGTGACCTTCACCGTGTACGGATCAACTACTTCGGTCTTCTCGATGCGGCTGAACATGTTGTAGCGCTTGAGCTTGTTGGCCGGATCGGTAACGCGGTCGAAGTTCGCCTTGACCGCGGCCGCGTTGAAGTCGGTGCCGTCCTGGAACTTCACGCCGTGACGCAGCTTGAACGTGTAGACCTTCGCGTCCGGGCTGGCTTCGTAGCTGTCGGCCAGCACGTTGACCAACTTCATATCCTTGTCGAAACCGAACAGCCCCTGATAGAACGACTTCGCGACGGCTTGCGACAGCGTGTCGTTGGCATCGTATGGATCGAGCGTAGTGAAGGTCGACGCGACGGCCATCACGGCCGTGGTGTCGGCGTGTGCCAGATTGCCCGCGAGCATCGCGAACACCACCGCGCCGCCGCTGACCAGCGCGCGCAAACGAAACGGAGAAGACGGGACCAGCAGGTTCATGAGGTTGGCTCCAGGCTGCGAGATGAAACAGGTTGAGGTTGCGAGAGGAATCGCTTTGCTTTGGGTTGGGCTTCGGTCTTTTGCTTCGCTTACTTGCTTCAGTTACTGCTTCGTTGATCGCTTCGGGTCGTCGCGTCAGTAAGCGCCACCGATCCGATGCTGCGCGACGAAATGATCCGGTCCCACCGCCACGAGCGGTGCGACGATGGGTTCGTCGTCGAGCGCGCGGATCGGGCTCGGAATGTCGTCGGCGGCGAGCATGCGCTTCGCGTGACGGCGCGCCGGATCAGCCACAGGCACCGCGCCCATCAGCTTGCGCGTGTACGGATGCTGCGGCGCTTCGAATACCGCGCGGCGCGGACCGATCTCGACGATCTGGCCGAGATACATCACGGCGACGCGATGACTGACGCGCTCGACCACGGCCATGTCGTGCGAAATGAACAGATATGCGACGCCGAGTTCGCGTTGCAGATCGAGCATCAGGTTGACGATCTGCGCCTGCACCGACACGTCGAGCGCGGACACGGATTCATCGGCGATCACGACTTTCGGGTTCAACGCGAGCGCCCGAGCAATCGCGATGCGCTGACGCTGCCCGCCGGAGAATTCGTGCGGATAGCGGCGCGCGGCCTCGGCCGGCAAGCCGACTTTTTCGAGCAGCCATGCGACCCGCGCCTGAGCCTGCGCGCCTTGTGCGACGCCGTGCACGAGCAGCGGCTCCATGATCGAAAAGCCGACCGTCAGACGCGGATTCAGCGACGCGAACGGGTCCTGGAAAATGAACTGGATGTCGCGGCGCAACGCCTGCAACGCGGGCCCGGTCAGCGAACTGATTTCCTTGCCGTCGAATTCGATTGAGCCGCTTTGACTTTCTACGAGACGCAACAGCGAGCGCCCGGTGGTCGACTTTCCGCAACCCGATTCGCCGACCAGCGCAAGCGTTTCGCCGGGACGCAAATCGAAGCTGACTTTTTCGACCGCATGCACGCGACCCGTGACCCGGCCGAACATCCCGCTGCGGACCGGAAAGCGCGTAATCAGATCGCGCACGCGCAGAATCGGTGGTGTGCTTTGCTGGACGAGCGGCTGCGGTTCCCTGGCCACGGCGGCGGCGGGCCGCACGGCTTGATCGGTGCCGCCGAGGCTGGCCTGTTCGACGGTCAGAATCGGAAAGCGCGCGGGCTGATCGGTGCCCTGCATCGCGCCAAGACGCGGCACGGCCGCGAGCAGCGCCTTCGTATAAGGATGCGACGGCGCGGCGAACAGCGCGTCCGACGCACCCTCTTCGACCTTCTCGCCGCGATACATCACCAGCACGCGATCGGCCACTTCGGCGACCACGCCCATGTCGTGCGTGATGAAGATCACGCCCATGTTCATCTCGTCCTGCAAGCCGCGAATCAATTGCAGGATCTGAGCCTGGATCGTCACGTCGAGCGCGGTGGTCGGCTCGTCGGCGATCAGCAGCGCGGGCTTGCACGACAACGCCATCGCGATCATCACGCGTTGGCGCATGCCGCCCGACAGTTGGTGCGGAAAGCGCGCCGCCACCCGCCGTGCTTCAGGAATCCGAACGAGTTCGAGCAAACGAAGTGTTTCGGCATGCGCGGCCTGACGGCTCTTGCCCTGATGCAGCGCGATCGCTTCGCTGATCTGGTCGCCGACCGTGAAGACCGGATTGAGCGATGTCATCGGCTCCTGGAAAATCATCGCGATGTCGGCGCCGCGAATCGCGCGCATCGTGCCCGCCGACGCCTTGGCAAGATCGAGCACGCTGCCGTCGCGGCGCCGGAATGCGATGCTGCCGCCGGCCACACGCCCGCCGCCGTGCTCGATCAGCCGCATCAACGCGAGCGACGTCACCGATTTACCCGAGCCCGATTCGCCGACGATCGCCAGCGTCTCACCGCGCTCGACCGTCAGCGACAGATTGCGTACCGCGTTGAAGGTCGAGTCGCCGCGGCGGAACGCGACCGACAGATCGTCGACCGCGAGCACGCGTTGCGGCGGCAAGGTTTCGATAAGCAGGCGGGCGGTGTGCGATGAAGTCGGCACGGTGGTTCCTTTGAATTCGAACGCGGCTAACGTAGGGTCGGGCGAAGGTTCAGGCTCGGCAGGCAAGCGGTCTAGCGATAGATCGCCGTGACCGGCGCCTCGCCGAGCCGCGCGAAACCGCGATACATGCCTTCCGTATTGAATGGCAACGTGACATTGCCGCGCGCATCGACGGCGATCAGGCCGCCGCGCCCGTCGATCTTCGGCAAGCGGTTCATCACCACGTGGTGGGCCGCTTCTTCCAGCGAGACGTTGCGGTAGGCCATCTGCGCGGCGACATCGTAGGCCGCGACCATGCGCATGAACATCTCGCCGGAGCCGGTGGTCGACACCGCGCAGGTCGCGTCGTCGGCATAGCAGCCGGCGCCGATCAGCGGCGTGTCGCCGACCCGGCCGACCTGCTTGTTGGTGACGCCGCCGGTCGACGTCGCGGCCGCCACGTGACCGTGCTGATCCAGCGCGACCGCGCCGACGGTGCCGAACTTGCGGTTCGGATCGATCGGCTCGTGTGGCGTGGGCTCGTCGTCGTTATTCGATGACGATGCGGCGGCGAGTGTCGCGCCGTCGTGATCGAGCATCGCGCGCTGCTGACCGCGCGCGAGCAGCCATTGACGATGACGCGCGTCGGTATCGAAGTAAGCAGGCTCGACTAATTCGAGCCCTTGCGCGGCCGCGAACGCCTCCGCACCCTCGCCGGTGAACAGCACGTGCTCACTGCGTTCGAGCACCCGGCGCGCGGCCAGAATCGGGTTGCGCACGCGCTTCACGCAGCAGATCGCGCCGGCTTTGAGCGTGCTGCCGTCCATGACGGCCGCGTCGAGTTCGTGGGTGCCGGCTGCCGTGTACACCGCGCCGCGTCCCGCGTTGAAGAGCGGGCAGTCTTCGAGCAGACGCACCGCTTCGCTGACCGCGTCGAGCGCGCTGCCGCCTTCGGCGAGCACGCGCTGGCCGGCGCTCAATACCGCGTGCAAGGCCGCGTGATACTCGGCCTCGGCGCTGGCCGACATCGACGCGCGCAGGATCGTCCCTGCCCCGCCATGAATGGCAATGACTGCGTTGGTTTTCATCGTTTGGTTTTGATAGTGCGGGTGGTTCGAGGAGTGCGGCTGGTGGCGCGCGGCGCTTCGCCCGCTGCGTCGGCCGCTCCGGCCTGCGGTTCGACGAGCCACGGCAGCACGAATTCGCTGACGTCGGCGGCCGCCTTCACCGAGCGTTTGGCGCGATACGCGACCGCGTCGCACAGCGCTTCGATCACCGCGAGCACGGCCGAATCGGCGTTCGCCGCGAGGCGCCGGTCGGCGCGGATAAAGAGCGAGAGATTCGCGAATTGCGCGAGCGGCGAGCGCGGGCCGTCGGTCAGCGCCAGCACGCGGGCGCCCCGGCTGGCTGCGCGGCGCGCCAGTTCGATCGTGTCGTCGACATAGCGCGGAAACGCGATGGCGATCACCAGATCGCCTCCGTTCGAAGCGAACAGGCGCCGCGCGGCATGCGACGGCCCGCCGATCAGCGCGAGCGACTGCACGTTGTCGTGATATGGCATCAGGCCGTGTTCCATCAGGCCGGCGAGAAACGCGCTGGCGCCGTAGCCGAGCACGAACACGCGGCGCGCGGCGATGATCGCTTCGACGGCGGCGTCGGCGGCGGCGCGGTCGATGGCCGTGCGCGTCGCGTGCAGATTGTTGGCGGCCTGCTCCAGCGACGCGTCGACCAGATCGTCGCCGGCCGCTAGCGATTCCTGCGCGCTGCGCAAGCGCTCGACCGGCGCGAGCGTCGCCTCGAAGCCGCGCACCAGCGCCTCGCGAAACTGCGGATAGCCGTCGAAACCGAGCGCGCGGGCGAAGCGATTCGCCGTCGCCACCGACGCGCCGACCACGCTCGCCAGTTCATCGATCCGCATGGTCGCCGCGCGAAACAGATTGGCCAGCACGTAGTCGCCCATGCGCCGGTGAATCGGCGTCAGGGTCGGCATGGCCGCTGCGATGCGCGCGGCAATGGCCTGCTCGGCGGGACTGGATACGGCGGGCGGATGATGGATCATGCGAGCGGATTGGCGCGTCGATTGAAGTTGGAATACATGAAAGTATATTTACATGGAAATCCTTTAGAAAAAAATGTATTTTCATTTTTGAAGGGTTTTCACTGACCCGCGGCGGAGTGAAAACGCCGCTCTGTCATCCCGGACGCAGCGCGATGAAAATGCGTTTTCACGTCAGCAGGCTGCGGCGTGCGGCTCGGGAATGCGCGCGAGCCGCGCCGCCGGCGACATGAAGATGATCAGCGCCTGCACGAGAAAAGCCACCGCCGCCGCGACCAGGCACGCGTCGACGTTCCATCGCGCACTGAGCACCGCGCCGAGCAGCGCGCCGACTGGCCGCGCGCCGTAAGTGGCGGTGCTGATGAGCGCCGACACGCGGCCCATCATCCGTTCGGGCGTGATCGCCTGGCGCAGCGTGGTGGAGCCGACCACCCACAGAATCGGGCCGGCGCCGAGCAGGAAGAAGCTCGCCGTCGCGAGCCAGAACGACGGCTCGACGAGCGTCGCCACCATCACGAGCGACGCGAGCAAACCGCACGACGGCCCGATGATCAGCATGCGGCCGAACGCGAGACGTCGCGCGATGGCGGGCGCGGCCAGCGCGCCGCACACCATGCCGACGCCGTAAGCGCCGAGCGTCACGCCGACCGCCGAAGCGCTCAACCCCAACCGATGCACCGCATACGGCACGTACACCGCTTGCAGGATGAAGAAACCGAGGTTGAAGAACACGGCGGTCGCGAGCATCGGACGCAACAGTGCGTCGCGCAGCACGAAGCGTGTACCGTCGCGCAGTTCCAGCATGAAGTGACGCGCGGGCGCGGCGATGCGCGGCGGTTCGCGCAGCCCGGCCAGCAACGTGACGGCCAGCGCCGACAACGCCGCCGCGCAACCATAGGCCCAGCCCGCGCCGATCCAGCCGACCAGCAGGCCGCCCAGCGCCGGCCCCGCCGAATACGCGACACTGCGCGCGAGTTCGAGCCGCCCGTTCGCGCTCGCATACGCTTCGCGCGGCACGATCGATGGCACCAGCGAAGGCGCCGCGACGTTGTAGGCCACCGTACCGGTCGCCGCGATAAAGCCGAGCGCGGCGAGCAGCGGCAGACTCAATGCATGCGTCATCACGAGCAGAAGCACGCACAGCATCGCGAACACGCGCACGCTTTCAGCGAGCGTCATCAGCATGCGGCGCGAACGGCGGTCGGCCCATACGCCGAGCGGCATCGACAGCAACAGGAACGGCAGCGTCTGCGCGGTTTGCAGCAGCCCGGTGCCATGCGCATCGGCGCCGAGCGCGAACACCCCGACGAGCGGCGCGGCGGCGAGGCTGATCTGCTCGGCGGATTGCGCAGCCAGATTCGACCAGGCGAGCCGCTGGAACGCGGCCGGCAAACGAAGCGCGGACGATGACGAGGACGGGGCATGCATGGATGGACTCCTGCGGCTGGACCTGGGAAGACCATCGTCGTCCGTCCTGCGCCGCGCGGCGCTCCGGTTCTTGCGGTGTTATTCTTCGCTCGCCATGAATCTCGAAAGCATCCTCTTCACCCAAGGTTTCGGCTCGCGCCGTCAATGCCGCGCGCTGATCGCCGACGCTCGCGTGAGCATCGGCGGCACTGTCTGCACCGATGCCGACGCCGATTTCCCGACCCATGACGACAGCCTGCGCTTCAGCGTGGACGGGGTCGTCTGGCCGTATCGCGAGCATGCGTATCTGCTGCTGAACAAGCCCGCCGGCTACGAGTGTTCGCGCGAGCCGCAACATCATCCGAGCGTGTTCAGCCTGTTGCCGCCGCAGTTCGCCGAGCGTGGCGTGCAATGCGTGGGCCGTCTCGACCAGGACACGACCGGCCTGCTGCTGCTCTCCGACGACGGCAAGTTCGTGCACCTGTTCACGTCGCCCAAACGCAAGGTGCCGAAGCTGTATGTCGCGACCACGCGTCACCCGCTCGACGACGCGCAATTGAACGCGCTGCGCGGCGGCGTTTTGCTGCACGGCGAGACGAAGCCGATCGCCGCGGTCGACGCCGAAGCACGCGACGCTCACACGCTCGCGCTCACCGTGATGGAAGGCAAGTATCACCAGGTCAAGCGGATGATCGCGGCGGCCGGCAACCGTTGTGATGCGCTGCATCGCGAGCGGATCGGCGGACTTGGGTTGCCTGCGACGCTCGCGCCAGGCGCATGGCAATGGCTCGACGAAACCGACCTCAGTTCTTTACGGAGCGGGTAAACCGCTAGCTTTTCTCAAGGTCTTGATCCGGCAGGGAAAGCCGGCGCGCTTACGAAAAAGCCGGCGCAAAGCGCGCGTTCAGGCGCTGCGCCGCAGCATGCTCTTCCTTACACCTCGCCCTATACTCGTCTAAACAAACGACTACAAAAGGTTACAAGGAGGGGCGCCATGCATATCGACGGCACCATCGCGATCTCGCAGGTGATGATTGCTTTCACATGTCTCGGACTGCTGCTGGTCGGCGGATTGCTGATCGTGATGCGGTTGCGGCACAAATATCATCCGAACCTGATCGGCGCTTTGATTGGCGGGATGCTGTGCTTCCTGCTGCTGGAGTTTTTGCCGTCGCTGACCTGAGCCAGCGAGGAGCGCGCGAGCGCGACGCGCGACGGAGTTGCGCCGGGCGATGCCTGGCGTGGTGAGTGTTTGTCGGGTTTTAGCCGTGTGCGCGTCGTGGTCCGGGTTGACGGTTGCCTGGCTCCTGCGTGGCCTTTATCGCGCTTTTGGCTGACTTGCCGTAGCGCCTTCAGCCCCCTTACCTCCTTCGCGCCGTCCGCTCTCATCTTCGCTTCACGCCATCACTTCACACTGTCGCTTCACGGCTTCGCTTCGCGTCTTTACTTCGCGCCCCCCTCACGCAGAAAGTCCGCCACGCTCGGATACCGCAACCGCACGCGCAACTCATCCTTCAGACGCTGGTTCACCAGCCGCCTCGATTCGCGCATGAACGACAGCAGGCTCGGATCGATCCGCTCCTCCGCTTGCGCGCGCGTGATACGCGGCGCGCGCGGCAGGCCGAACGCATCCGCCACCGCATCGAAGTACTCGCCCATCTTCAGCGACGAGTCGTCGGAAGCGTGGATCGCGCGCGCCGGCTTGCCGTGCGTGGCGAGGCGCACGAGGATCGCGGCGAGGTCGTCGGCGTGAATGTGATTGGTGTAGACGTCGTCGGCGTCGATCAGCGCGGGCGTGCCCTTTTCGAGTCGCGCGAGCGGCAGGCGGTTGCGCGCATAAATGCCCGGAATTCGCGCGATGCTCGCCGCAACGCTGCCGCGGGCGGTCGCACGGCGCAACTGCTGCTCGGCCGACACGCGGCGTTTGGCACGCGGGTTGGCGGGTTGCGTTGCGCGCGTTTCGTCGATCCACGCGCCGCCGCAATCGCCGTAGACGCCCGTCGTGCTCGCATACACAAGACGCACGGACGCACGCGAACCGGCTAGCCGGCGCACCCCGTCGGGTACAATATTGGCTGTTTCAGATAGCGCCCACGAGGCACGAACGGCGCGCAACCCGCGGCGCAAGCGCCCTGTCAGCGAGACTGCGGGCATCACCGCGCCACGCGCGGCGCGCAGCGCGACATCGCGGCGCGCGCCGAGCGTTGCGAGCAACGCGCGGGTACGGCGGTCGTCGTCGCCGGTTTTCTGCGGCGGGGCGAGATGCAGCACCGTAGGAGCCAGGCCCGCGAGCCGCTTCAGGCTGCGGCGCACGTCGAGATCGCCGACCAGCGGCGTCACGCCCGCGGCGCGCAATTCGGCGCTGCGCCCGGCATGGCTGGTCAGCGCGAAAATATGCGCGCGCGGCCGCAGCAGGGGCACGCAGCGCATGCCGACATCGCCGCATCCTACGATCAACACGCGCGGCCGGCGGAAGTTTCGTGTCGCATTCATGGTGGACGCATTGTAGCCGTCAAGCGCGGCAGGTAGCGCGCGGTTGAGCGGCGGGTCCGATAACGATTCCCGACTTTACGATTTCGAACACTCTATGGCATTTAACGTCACGCTCCGGCAAAGCGGCCGGCAGTTTCAGGTAGAACAGGACGAACCGGTGCTGAGCGCCGCCTTGCGCCAGGGCATTGGCCTGCCGTATGGTTGCAAAAACGGCGCTTGCGGATCGTGCAAGGGCGCGGTGGTGAGCGGCGAGGTCGAACAGCGCGCGCATTCGTCGTCGGCGTTGTCGAACGACGAAAAGACGCGCGGCATGGCGCTGCTGTGCTGCGCGACCGCGTGCTCCGATCTCGAAGTGGACATCCGCGAAGTGGCCGGTGTCGGCGACGTGCAAGTCAAGAAGCTGCCGTGCCGCGTGATCGCGATCGAGCGCAAGGCCGACGACGTGATCGTCGTGAAGCTGCAACTGCCCGCCAACGAACGTCTGCAATACCTGGCCGGCCAGTACCTCGAATTCATCCTGAAGGACGGCAAGCGCCGCAGCTATTCGATGGCGAGCGCGCCGCATACGGAAGGCCCGATCGAATTGCACATCCGTCACATGCCCGGCGGCGCCTTCACCGATCACGTATTCAACACGATGAAAGAGCGCGACATCCTGCGCTTCGAAGCACCGCTCGGCACCTTCTTCCTGCGTGAAGATTCGGACAAGCCGATCGTGCTGCTTGCTTCGGGCACGGGCTTCGCGCCGCTGAAGGCGATCGTCGAGCACGCGGTGTTCAAGGACCTCGAGCGACCGATGACGTTGTACTGGGGCGCGCGTCGCAAGAAAGACTTGTATCTGCTCGAGCTGGCCGAACAATGGGCGCGCGAGATTCCCAACTTCAAGTTCGTGCCGGTGCTGTCCGAACCGGACGCAAGCGATGCATGGACGGGCCGCGTCGGTTTCGTGCATCGCGCGGTGATCGAAGACCTGCCCGATCTGTCGGCGTATCAGGTGTATGCGTGCGGCGCGCCGGTGATGGTCGAATCGGCTCAGCGCGATTTCACCCAGCATCACAGCCTGCCGGAAGACGAGTTCTACGCGGACTCGTTCACGAGCGAAGCGGATCTGGCCAACGCGGTTTGAGCAAACGAACGGTCTTGTCGACATGTCGATAAGACCGTCCTCGCACAACCTGTCAGCATGAAGACGGACGCGCAAAATTCCACCTTCATGCGCATCGGTGCAAATTCATGGTTTACACCGGCGCTTTCCTTGTCGTATTCTTTCGCGCATGAACCGCATCCACTCCGAACTCCGACGTCGCCGCTCGCCGCTCCCCTAGGGACGCCGCTGGCTTCGTCACGGATTCGCGCCGCACAAGGGCGCAAGCTGTTCGAATCATGAAAGCCACGGCATGCCGTGGCTTTTTGTTTTTCCGGCCGCAGTTTCATCTTCGGCCTGCTCGTCATTCACTTTCACCTGCTTTCACCCTGTTCCCTGGAGCCCGTCGTCATGAATTTCAATGAGTACCCTATCGAGTCGCTGATGTACATCACGAACCGGCCCGAAATCGTTTTCACGCACGGCAAGGGCTCGTGGCTCTACGACAATAACGGCAGGCGCTATCTCGACTTCATCCAGGGCTGGGCGGTCAACAGTCTCGGTCATTGCAATGACGGCATGATCGAAGCGCTGAACAAGCAGGCGAAGCTGCTGCTCAATCCATCGCCGGCGTTCTACAACGAACCGATGGCGCGACTCGCCGGCCTGCTCACGCAACACAGCTGCTTCGACAAGGTGTTCTTCGCGAACAGCGGCGCCGAAGCCAACGAAGGCGCGATCAAGCTCGCGCGCAAGTGGGGCAAGAAGTTCAAGGACGGCGCATTCGAAATCATCACGTTCGATCACAGCTTCCACGGCCGCACGCTCGCCACCATGTCGGCGAGCGGCAAGCCGGGCTGGGACACGATCTACGCACCGCAAGTGCCGGGCTTCCCGAAAGCGGATCTGAACGACATCGCATCGGTGGAAAAGCTCATCAATGCGAAGACGGTCGCCGTGATGCTCGAACCGATTCAGGGCGAAGGCGGCGTGATTCCCGCATCGCGCGAATTCATGCAGCAACTGCGTGAGCTGACGAAGAAGCACAACCTGCTGCTGATCGTCGACGAAGTGCAAAGCGGCTGCGGCCGTGCGGGCACGCTGTTCGCCTATGAGCTGTCGGGCATCGAGCCGGACATCATGACGCTCGGCAAGGGCATCGGCGGCGGCGTGCCGCTCGCGGCATTGCTGTCGAAGGCGGACGTCGCGGTGTTCGAAGCCGGCGATCAGGGTGGTACCTACAACGGCAATCCGCTGATGACCGCGGTCGGCTATTCGGTGATCTCGCAACTGACCGCGCCGGGCTTTCTGGAAGGCGTGCGGGCGCGCGGCGAGTATCTGCGCTCGAAGCTGCTGGAGTTGTCGGAGGAACGCGGCTTCAAGGGCGAACGCGGTGAAGGCCTGCTGCGAGCGTTGCTGCTCGATAAGGACACCGGCCCCCAGATCGTCGAGAAGGCGCGCGACATGCAGCCCGACGGCCTGCTGCTGAACGCGGCGCGTCCGAATCTGTTGCGCTTCATGCCGGCGCTGAACGTGACGAACGAAGAGATCGACCAGATGATGGCGATGCTGCGTTCGATTCTCGACACGCTGTAATCGAACAGGAGCACGCTGATGACGACACGCGCCCCGCTATCGATCCGCCGCTTCGACGCGCGCGATACCGATGCGGTGGTCGCGCTGTGGCAACAAGCCTTCCCCGAGTACCGGGACGCGACGAGGCCACAGCGCAACCCGCATCTGTCGATCGCCAACAAGCTGGCGACGCAGCCGGAACTGTTTTTTGTCGCGGTGTTCGACGAGCGCATCGTCGGCACGGTGATGGGCGGCTACGACGGGCACCGTGGCTGGATGTATTCGCTTGCGGTGGATGAGTCGTTGCGTCGTCATGGGATCGGCACGCGCCTCGTCGCGCATGTCGAACAGGCGTTGACCGAGCGCGGCTGTCCGAAGCTGAATCTGCAGATATTGTCTGCGAAGGCCGAGCTACGCGCGTTTTACGAGGCGCTCGGGTATCGCGCCGATGCGGTGATCAGTCTTGGCAAGCGGCTTGGCACATCGGTGGATCCTGCGCCGGCTGTTTGATCGCTTGCACGCCTGAATGAATGGCAAAGGCCGCATGCGATTTCTCACATGCGGCCTTTTTTCATCGGTACGGCTGAATGGTTCAGCCGGGCTTATTCAAGTGGATGATTCACCCAACTCATTCACCCAGATATGCCGCCCGCACCTTCGGATCATCCAGCATCTGCTTCGCGTCGCCGGACATCGTGACCAGACCCGAGTCCATCACGTAGCC